>CAMBIM010000172.1 GCA_945867505.1 Chitinophaga pinensis | reverse complement strand
CCGATAAAAACGAATAAGAGTAGAAGTTTCTTCATGCCTAATCTTTTTGTTTTTTGTTAATGTCTAACCGCAACGAAATTACGTGCGAATACAAACCGGCACCACCATCTTTATCTTTAATGGTAGTTAAGTTGGTCAACGCATAATCGAGCGATACAATTTTTACATGGACTCCTGCACCAATATTTGGCGAAACGGTAAAGCGTTTTTTGCCCAGTTCATCCGTAGCACGTTGTAAGTTTCCTACACCGGCACGTATGCACACATCAATATCTTTAGCCGGAACGTATTTTAATTCTAAACCGGCATTCATATCAATGCTGATTGGCTTGGCCGCTATTAAAACATTGCGTTTACCATCCGTGGTTAAGGCAAAATTTATTTCGGGAGTAATAAAAAATTTGTTCTTGATGTTGGCATCATAAGCCACTCCTAATGTTATAGTTGGCGTAGTAATTTCCAAACTGTTTTTAGGCAACTGGTTATTGGTTTGCAACAGCACTTGCTTTTCAGCATCGTTAAAAGTGATGTTCCAGGCGTTGAATGTGCTGGTAATATCTTTTGCCATTAAGCCAAAGCGCCATTGTTTTAGTCGGTAGTGTAATCCTAAGTCAATTCCAAATCCGTATGCCTTGGCAAATTTCCCTATTTGGCGATAAATAATTTTTGCACTTCCGCCAATAGTCAACCCTTTAATTGGCAATGCTTGTGCGTAATGGAAAGCAAATGCATAATCCGCTGCGCTGAATGAAGAAATTCTAGAGTAATCTACACTGCCATCAGGCTGCACTAAAAACAAAGTATTTGGTATATCATCTATTCCAAACCGAATAAACGAAAAACCGATAACGCTTTTTTGTGCTTTAATTGGAATAGCTAAGGCCACATAATCGTATTTAGCAATTCCGGCAAAATACTCGCTGTGCATTACGCCCACCTGAAAAGTATTAGGAATATGAATCAGCCCTGCAGGATTGTAGAATGTGGAATAAACATCGCCAGTGGTGGCAACTTGTGCATTGCTCATAGCCAAGCCGCGCGCGCCTACGCCAATATTTAAAAACTCGTTACTGTATTTGCGTACTGTTTGAGCAAATAGCACCGAAGTAGAAAATAAAATCAGGGCAATAAGTCCGGGTCTTTTCATGTGTATTTTATTGATTCAAAATTTCCTGCCAGCTATAACGCATATCGTTATCTATATTGTGTAAAGCTGCTAAAAACTTCTCTTTTTCTGTTGCTGTAAATGCTGTTTTTGTAACCGAACCATAAACTTTGTCTAATCCAAAAACTATATTCTCCAACTCATTAAACAAAAACAGAAAACGCTTTTGTTTATAAAACTTGAAGCTACGGAAAAAATCTTTCTTTTCGTTTTCCAATACAAACAAATTGAAGTAAGAAGTTAAAATAGTTTCATCGGCATTTTCCAACAGTGAGTAATACTGTGTACAAATAGTTTCGTTGTTCAGCATTATCTGCCGGTCAATCATCATTTCTACGGCAATGTGTCCAATAACCGAAAGGCGCAATTTATCGCGTTTTAAACCTGCTTCTAAAAAACGTTCAATGGCGTTTGTCATTTGTAGTTTAAACAATGGCGAATTATGAAACCATTTATCTCCTTCCAAATGTTGAACGATTCCATTGTGAATCTGTTGCAGGTTTTCATCATCTGGCTTGGCGTGTTTTACAAGAATAGAATTGTAGATTTTTGTAAAGCGCGGAGTTAAATCAGGAATAGCAAGGGCGGCAACAAACAAAGGGTTGTTGGCAGGAAGTTCGGTATAGTAATGAGCGAGAAAGTGCATTGTATATATTTGTGCAAATTACTTATCAAATAGAAACAAAAGAAAATGGGATTTGTTGATGAATTGAAGTGGCGGAATATGTTGCACGATATTATGCCGGGCACAGAAGAGCTATTGAACAAAGAAATGGTAACCGGTTATATTGGCTTTGACCCAACGGCAGATTCGCTGGGCATTGGAAACATGGTGCAGGTAATGACGCTGCTGCATTTGCAGCGCAACGGACATAAACCAATTGCTGTAATTGGCGGAGCAACCGGTAGAGTAGGAGACCCATCGGGTAAAGCAGCAGAGCGTTCGTTGCTAACAGTAGAAGAAATTCAACACAATTTGGATTGCCAAAAAAAGCAGCTCGAAAAATTTCTTGATTTTAATTGTGGAGAAAATTCAGCAGAGATTGTGAACAACTACGATTGGTTTAAAGATTTTTCTTTCCTCGATTTTATACGCGATGTGGGCAAGCATCTTTCCATCAATTACATGCTGGCAAAAGATTCGGTGCAAAGTCGTTTAGAAACCGGAATGAGTTTTACAGAATTTACTTACCAGTTAATTCAAGGCTACGATTTTTACTGGCTTTGGAAAAACAAAAATGTGAAACTACAATTGGGCGGTAGCGACCAATGGGGGAATATTGTAACCGGTACAGAATTGATTAGAAGAAAAGATGGTGGCGAAGCATTTGCATTGACTACTCAACTCATTAAAAAAGCAGATGGTTCTAAGTTTGGCAAAAGCGAAGGCGGTAATATTTTCTTAGATGCAAAGAAGACTTCTGTTTACAAATTTTATCAGTTTCTATTGAATGTAACAGATGCTGATGCTCCAAATTTGTTTCGTATTTTTTCGTTGAAGAATAAAGAAGACATTGAAGCGTTAGAGGCTCAACATAGCGAAGTACCGCATTTACGTTTGCTGCAAAAAGCGTTGGCAGAAGAAGTAACGGCACGCGTTCATTCACCGGAGCTTTTAAAGCGCGCACAGGAAACAACAGATATACTTTTTGGTTCTAGTTTTGAAGATTTTAAAAACTTGAATGAAGCAGAAATTGAAGATGCCTTTGGTGAAGACATTACGTTTAAAGTGAGTAAAGGTTTTTTTGCTGCTGAGGCAGATGCTGTAACTATACTTGGAGAACAGGCTGCTATTTTTCCTTCAAAAGGAGAAGCCAAAAAAACTATTCAAGGTAATGGCGTGAGCATAAATAAACAGAAGTGGAGCTTACACAAAAAAATTACGGCTGCTGATTTGCTCTATGGAAAATATTTGCTGGTTCAAAAAGGAAAGAAAAATTACTACTTAATAGTGGTGAACTAATAGATGCAGAAAAAAACATTCTCTTCTTTTTTTGTGATTGTTGTATTTGTGATTGGCATTTGGGGTTGCGGCAGCAAGCCGTATGCCTGTATAGAGATCGAAGATAATGGCGATAGTATTCATGTAAACCAACCTATTTCTATAAATGGTTATTGCTCAAGCGGTGCAGACGAATACAACTGGCAAATAAATCTTGACTCTGTTTATTTTACTCCGCGAATTACTTTGCGGTTTGCCACACCGGGCGAGCAGGATATTTATCTGTTAGTTACTAATGGTGGTAAATCGGCAGGAGTAACGAAAAAATTTACCATTTATCCTTAGTCGAATGTAATTTCTGCGCCCAACACTTCCATCATACTTTCTGCTTTAAGCAAAATCTCATTCCATTCGTTTTCTGCAATCGAATCATAAGTAATGGCTCCTCCTACACGAACGGAAACATATTTTTCGGTGGAATTGTAAAGGATACTTCTGATAACTACATTAAAGTCAAAATCGCCATCAGCGGTTATGTAGCCTACGCTTCCGCTGTAAAGCCCGCGTTTAAAATCTTCATACTGCTCAATGTTTTTCATCACTTCAATTTTAGGAGCACCGGTCATGCTCCCCATAGGGAAGGCGTTTTTTATAGCAGCAATTCCATTGATTGAAACTTCTGAAACAACTGTCGAAATCATTTGATTAACGGAATTAAACTCATACACTTCGCAAAGTTCTTCCACGTTTACGCTTCCTGCTTTAGAACTTCGCGCTAAATCGTTTCGCACTAAATCCACAATCATTATGTTTTCGGCACGCTCTTTTAAATCGTTTTGCAATTGCGTTTTCAGTAATTCGTTTTCCGGTTCTGTATTTCCTTTTCGTAAAGTTCCTTTAATAGGTTGCGAAATCAGTTTTGTTCCTTCTTTCTTAAAGAACCGTTCAGGGCTGGCGCACAACAAAAATTTATCATCCAGTTTAAAGAAACAACTGAAAGGTGCTTTCCCTTTTTCGTTAAATTTCAAAAATGTTTCTACAGAATTTAGTTCTGCTAGTTCTGTATAAAACTCATTGCAGTAATTCATTTCATAAAAATCTCCAGCCTCAATTTGCGCTCTTATCTTCTCTATATTTTGCAAGTAAATTTCTTTTGATGTTCTCGCTTTGAGCGTTTTGGCGTTTTGTCGCTGTATGTCGTCTATCGTCTGTCGTCTAATGGCCTCTATCAATTCAAACGTCTCTGGATAATTTCTGTTTACCGTTAATTTGCCTTCGTTTATTTCTAAAACATATCGCGGTTTAAAAAAGAAGAGTTCAGGAAATTTTAATCCGTCTTGATTTTTGCTTTCAAGGTTTTCTAATTCATTTTTTAAATCGTAAGAAAGAAAACCGAAAATAGTTGTGCGGCTGTTAGCCTGAAATTCTTTTAGCGCATCAAAAGCATTGTCATTACAAACAATTTCTTCCATGGCATCAATAGCCAATACCCATTCTTTACTCTTGGAATTTTTATGAGGATAGTTGTTTGAATCGAGTAAACAAACTACACGAAACTGATTTGCCCACGCCAGTGACTGCGCTTTAAACAAGGCAATATCGGGAATAGAAACAGTTGTTGATTCAGCCACAGCGCACGAATTTGAAGAGCAATAATTTTACTCGCTATGCTTTTGAAGAAGATTACACCACCGCTTCTTCCGCGCGCTTAAATACCAAGCGCTCGCGTTCAGGGCCGGTAGAAATCATGGTAACTTCTGTTCCCAGATATTCTTCAACAAAAGAAAGATAGCCCAAGAAAGTTTCCGGCAAATCATCATAGCTGCTGAATTGGCGAAGGTCGGTTTTCCAACCGCAAAGTTTATGATACTGCGGCTCGATGATGGTGTTAGCCATATCGTAAGGAACTTGTTGCGATGATACACCGTTCACTTTATAATCGGTGCAGGCTTCAATTACTTCAAAGTCGTTCAGTATGTCCGCTTTGGTCATTGCAATTTGAGTAACACCGTTAATCATAATAGCGTATTTCAAAGCTGGTAAATCTATCCAGCCACATCTGCGAGGTCTTCCGGTAGTAGCTCCAAACTCGCTTCCTACTTTACGGATTTGTTCTCCGGTTTCATCTAATAATTCTGTTGGGAAAGGACCACTGCCTACGCGAGTGCAATAGGCTTTAGCGATACCAATTATTTCTTTAATTTTTGTAGGGGCAATTCCTAAGCCATTGCAGGCACCCGAGGTAATGGTGTTGGATGAAGTTACATAAGGGTAGGTTCCAAAATCAATATCTAACATAGTTCCTTGCGCGCCTTCGGCAAGAATGTTTTTGCCTTTAGAAAGTGCTTCATTCAAATAATATTCCGAATCAATCAGGTTCAATGTTTTTACAAACTCAATAGCTTCAAACCAAGTCTTTTCAATTTCTTCTAATGAATATTCAAAGTCATAAATCTTCAATAAATTCAAATGCTTCTCCTTTACCCTAGAGTAAATAGCTTTAAAATTATCAGCCAAAATATCGCCCACGCGCAAACCGTTACGTCCAGTTTTATCCATATAAGTTGGAGAAATTCCGCGAAGTGTTGAGCCGATTTTCTCTACACCTTTTGCTGCTTCGCTGGCAGCATCTAAAATTTTATGTGTAGGAAGAATGAAGTGCGCCTTTTTAGAAATATAAAGACGCTTGTTTACATCTACTCCCATTGAGGTAAGGTTCTCAATTTCTTTCTTTAAAGTAACTGGATCGATGACCACACCGTTACCGATAACATTCATCGGGCGTTCTTGCAAAATACCTGAAGGAACAGTATGCAATACAGTTTTCTTTCCATTTATAACTAATGTATGTCCGGCATTAGGTCCACCTTGAAAACGAGCAATGATGTCGTATTTTGGAGCTAGATAATCAATTATTTTCCCTTTGCCTTCGTCTCCCCATTGTAGACCTAA
>CAMBIM010000171.1 GCA_945867505.1 Chitinophaga pinensis | reverse complement strand
AACGGAATTGGCTCTTTAATTCATTACCCTATACCGCCTCATTTACAACCGGCTTACGCAAGTCTTGGTTTAAAAAAAGGCGATTATCCTATAGCCGAAGAAATTGCCGATACCTGTTTAAGCCTTCCGCTTTGGCCTGGAATGACCTTCGAAGAGGTGGAGACGGTTGCTGCCGCAATAAAATCCTTTTAATAGTTCTGTTATACTTACCCCGCAAAAGAGTATTGCTCTATCGCGGGTTTAAGTTTAATCGTTCACCGCAAAATTTTTAATCAGATTATCGTTTTCGGTTAGCTCTACTTCAAACGGCCATGTCCTTATCACCTTTCCGTTTTCATCTATCTTTATTACTTCTACTTGCTGGTTACCCATCATGCGGGTGTTTAGCGAGTAGGCACCATTGGCGGTAGTGGTGCTTTTGTTTTTGCCCTTGGTAAATTTAACCACCAAACCTTCGCCCGGTGCGCCATTATAAGTAACGGTGCCACTCATCACCTTATCGCTGCCAATCAACACATACACCACTCCCCACTCGCGGCAATTATCTCTTCGGCTTTCATCGCTTTCTTCGTTGTAGAAGGTTTCCAGTTCGTCCCATACTTTTTTAATCACCTTGTCGGTTTCGGGCAAAATTTCCTCCAGCGCTTCTTCGGCAGCATCTAATGCATCTTTTAAATTGCTTTGGTTATTAAAGGCGGCAAGAAAGGCCAGAAAAGCGGTATTCACTTCAGCAGCCGTAGGGTTGGTCATGGCGGCACCACCGGCAGCTATGCGCTTAGGGTCGCCCTTTATTACTGCATCGGCCCACTTCAGCACATCCACCGCTTTATTTAAATCGGGCAGGGCATCGCTGCCTATAGGCAGGTTAAACCAATCGCGCTGAGCCGCTGTATAAACATTACGCCTTACCCCCAGGTTAAACACCTGAATAAAATGATTAGTGCACAGCGCGCAGGTTTCCTGCGTGCTGTTTTTGAGTGGAGTGTTTTCGTTATAGGCAAAGGCGGCTGCCAGAATATTACCGAATTTAGTGTTGTAATCCGCAAACATCGCATTAAGCCGCGTGGTGGTGCTGGTGCTTAGCGGATTATTGATAAGCGGAATACTGTCTAATTTGTTTTTGGCAAAACTTAATGCCTCGAAGCGGGTATCAATGGTTTCGGGAGCTAATCGTGATATGTAACTCATTTTGGTTGGTTTTTAGTTAATAATTAAGGTTTTATTAAAAAAGTGACGTTTTGCGGTACACCGGAGAGTGAATTCCTTTGAGGGAATTGAGGCTCCGGTGTACCGGAGAGTGGATTTCTTTGAGTGAATTGAAGCTCCGGTGTACCGGAGGATGGATTCTCTTGAAGGAATTGAGGTTCCGGTGTACCGGAGAGTGGATTTATTTGAACGAATTGAAGCTCCGGTGTACCGGATTGCGGATGTGTTTGAAGGAATTGAAGTTCCCGTGTACCGGAGGATAGATTCCGTGGAAGGAATTTTAGTTCCGGTGTATTCCGATTTCCGTTGCTGATAACCGGAACAAGGTAGAGGGTAAAGGAGCTTGAGTTTCATACCGCTTTTTTGTTATCACAAACCAACGGCATGCTTGGCAGCTTTTTTCCGGTTATAACCGGATAACTGTTAAAAAATAATTTTTTATCTTAGACCCACCAACGCAATTTTTATGAGCCTTAGCAAAGCCATAATGAAACTGATGGCAGAAGTGCGCAGCTTGCGCGAGGAGCGCCACATTAAGCAAGGGCAATTTGCCCTTGATATTGGTTTGAATCCTAAACATTACAGCGAATTGGAAAACCCCAACCTTGAGCATCTGGATATAAAAATGAGCACCTTCTTAAAAATATGCTTACGGCTGCGCATAGCACCATGGCGCCTGCTTTACAGGGCCTGGCACAATGAATTTAATTTTGAAGAGCAGGATAGAGATAAGCGGAAAGGGAATTGATGATAATGTGAAGCGGGAGCCTAAGAGAAAATCTGATATGTAAGCAACAAATTATTAAACTTGCCTCTTCGTATGGATTAAAAAGGATTAAAGCAGTTAAAAGCATTACAAATCTCTTATATAGGATGGATTGGGAAGTCGTTTAATAAATTTGCTTTTTATTACTTGAAATGACAAAAGAAACGGCAAGTTGTTTGACGAAAGTAATTGCTTTCTAATTTGAAAAATTCGCCTATGAAACTAAGTATTGTTTTAGTAACCTATAATCATGAAAAGTACATCCGAAAATGTATAGAGAGTATAATTGAACAGGAATTCGACTTTGAGTGGGAGTTAGTTATTGCCTACGATTGCTCTGCAGATAATACGCTTTTAGTAGCAGAAGAATACAGAGATAAAATCAAAAATTTTTCTATTAGCATACAAGAAAAAAATGTGGGTGTTGCAATTAATTTCGCGGATGCACTAGCCAGAACAAAAGGAGAATTGCTTGCTTTTATTGATGGAGACGATTACAACATAGATATACGTAAATATATTAAACAGGTTGCCGTTTTTGACAATCATTCCGATGTGGTGTTTTGCTTTGGAAACGGGTACAGTTATATGCAGAGTTCTGGTAAAACAGTGCCGTATTATGAAGATGCTCTGCGCATACCACAAAAATTTGATTTGGAATATTATTACCGCCATAATGTGATAATAAATCCCACCACAATTATGTGTCGCACATCATCTTTGCCTAAGCAGTTTCCTGATTTTTATTTTAAGTATAATAATGTAGATTGGATGCTGACTTCGTTTTGTGCGTTGAAAGGCAAAATATTTTTTTTGGACGAAGCTTTGTCTTGCTATAGAATTCACGATAAAAGTATTACTAGAACTACAAAAAGTATTGATTATTTATTAAGGGGAAAATGGTTAAATGAACAAATGAACGAATATTTGAAATACGAGTATGACTGGTTTTTGGGAAATAACAGTTGGTATAACGAGCAGCTGACTTATGAATATGTGAGGAATAGAGAGTATAGGATGTCGCTTCGTTCAGCCCTTAAATATTTTTCCGGAAAGAATAAAATTAGCGTAAGTCAATTACGATATTTTGCTGCAACTATTTATAGCATTTTGTTTAAGAGGTAAGCATTTATAGGAACAACTAGTAATAATTTTAAAAAATTGATACAGCTTACAATATTTTTTAGTATATCTTATAATGTCCATCCCCTTCAATAAACCCTTTTTTACCGGTAAAGAAGCTGAGTATATACAGCAAGCTGTAGTATCAGGTAAAATTTCGGGCGATGGTATGTTTACGCAAAAGTGTAATCAGTTTTTTGAGCAGCGTTACGGATTTAAAAAAGTGTTGCTTACTACATCTTGCACAGATGCGCTGGAGATGGCAGCTATCCTTCTCGATATTAAGCCAGGCGATGAAGTAATAGTTCCTTCTTATTCGTTTGTTTCCACGGCAAATGCTTTTGTGTTACGCGGGGCTAAAATTGTTTTTGTAGATAGCAAAAGTGATGAGCCCAATATGGATGTAGCGAGGGTTGAAGAACTTATTACCCCTAAAACAAAAGCCATTGTACCTGTGCATTATGCCGGTGTATCCTGCGATATGGATGCTATTATGCAATTGGCAGAAAAGCATAAGTTGTTTGTAGTGGAAGATGCGGCTCATTCCATTGACAGTAGTTATAACGGAAAATATTTAGGCGGCATTGGGCATCTAGGAACTTTCTCTTTTCACGAAACAAAGAACATTATTTCGGGCGAAGGAGGAATGTTGGTAATAAATGATGAACGCTTTATTGAGCGTGCAGAAATTATTCGCGAAAAGGGAACTAACCGCAGTAAATTTTTTAGAGGCGAAATAGATAGATACAGTTGGGTAGATATTGGTTCATCTTTTCTCCCTTCCGATATTATTGCGGCTTTTCTTTATGCGCAGTTAGAAAATTTAGAAAAAATTCAAGCCAAGAGAAAAGAGATTTGGAATATCTACTACAAGGAACTTAAAGAGTTAGAAGATAAAGGTCGTGTTAGTTTGCCGTTTATTCCAAACTACGCCACTAATAATGCACACTTGTTTTATTTGTTATGTAAAGACCAGGAAGAACGTGCTCAACTAATTGCTCATCTAAGAGCAAAAAATATTCAGGCTGTGTTCCATTATTTGCAATTGCACAAAAGCGAATTTTACAAACCATTTTACGATGGTCGCCAGTTTCCTAATACCGATAAGTATGCCGATTGCTTGGTACGGTTACCATTCTTCTACGAGCTAAAAAGCGAAGAGCAGCAATTAGTAATTGCCGCTCTTCATGAATTTTATCAATATTATTTTCAAAGTCCCCTTTAGGGGATTTAATAGTAAACTAATCTTCTAACATCGGCTAAGTGTTTAGCTAACCGAATTACCTGCGAAGTATACCCATACTCATTATCATACCAGGCGTAAACAACAACTCGTTTACCATCTTCAGAAACAATGGTTGCCTTGCTATCAATTTCGCAGCCGTGGCTATTTCCTATTACATCGCTTGAAACTATTTCTTCGGAAATAGAAAAATCAATTTGCTCAACAAGCTTGCCGTAAAGCGAGGCATTGCGAAGGAAATTATTCACTTCCTCCACAGATGTTTTTCTTTTTACCGTTAAGCTCAAAATAGCCAACGATACATTTGGTACAGGCACACGAACGGCATTGGATGTAAGCTTTCCTTTCATGTCTGGGAATATTTTTGTCACGGCTTTGCCAGCACCGGTTTCAGTTATAACCATATTAGCAGGTGCACTGCGACCTCTGCGCGATTTCTTATGATAGTTGTCTAGCAAATTCTGGTCGTTGGTGTAAGCATGAACAGTTTCAATGTGACCTTGTTCAATGCCTAAAGAGTTTTCTAGAACATCAATTACGGGGACAATAGCGTTAGTAGTGCAACTCGCTGCCGAAAATATTTTTGAAGTTGAAGCATTGTAGTTAGCATGATTAACTCCGTAAACAATGTTCGGAATATCGCCTTTGCCAGGTGCAGTCAAAATAACCATACCTGCGCCCTTAGATTTCAAATGTTCGCCCAAGCCTTTTTCATCTCTCCAAACACCGGTGTTATCAATAATAATGGCATTGTTAATGCCGTAAGCCGTATAATCAATTTCAGAAGGTGATGAAGCTGAAATCATTTTTACACTGTGCCCATTTATGTTTATAGCATTATTTTCAGGGTCTGGTAACACTACACCACCAAATTTACCATGCACAGAATCTTTACGCAACAAACTTGCGCGTTTTGGTAGGTCATCTGTAGAACGTTCGCGGGTTACAATTCCCTTTAAGCGAAGTTGGTGACCGCTACCGGCATGGTCCATTAAGACACGCGCAGCCAATCTTCCAATACGACCAAAGCCATACAAAACCACATCGCGTGGAATCATTTTCTTATCAGCACCAATAAAGTCGACAAGTTTTGATTTTACAAACTCATCAACGCTTCCGAAGTTTTTTGCTTCGTTATTGTATTCGTTTGATAGTCGTCCTAAATCTATTTTAGAGGGAGCAATGTCTAATTTTGAAATTGCTTCTGCTAAGTTTTTAGACAGTGATGTAGAAAGGGTCACACCCGCAAATTCAGAAAGATAGTTATGGTCGTGAATAATTTCACTAAGTTTCTTGTCGAAAAATTTTCTGCGGAACATTACCAACTCAACATCCCGCTCCAACAACAACTTGCTGGCAATATGTTGTAATTCAAGCGTGGTTTTTTCGTTATCTACCCATTGTTTTAATTCTTTCTCATAGCTTTCTGGCATAGCTGTATAGTTTAAGTGTGTTAATTTTTTTCGAGGTGCGAATATGTAAAGAATTTAGAAATGAAAACTTTGGAATTGTAGTTCCTGTTCAAAACTGTTGTCATTACCTGCATTCGCTGTTCTTTGGTTTATGAATCAACAAATTTTTTCCAATGACTTACGCCATTCTTCTACATTTACCTTATAAAAATACAGCATGGCTACCAATCCCAGCAACTTTACTTACAACGAATTTCTTGCATTTCTGCTGGTGTATGCCGCTGAAATGAATTATACTCTAACTAAAGAAGAGCTAGCGTTTATAAA
>CAMBIM010000170.1 GCA_945867505.1 Chitinophaga pinensis | reverse complement strand
CAAACGCGCCTAAACTACCATTAAATAAAATTTCTACTTTCCCAATTCAAACCAAGCCCATGAAATTATTCAAAAGCAAAGCATTCATCATTATCGGCAGTATTCTTATTGTATGGATTGCCGCTAACGTTATATTATATGAGCCGGATATTCCGGTTGAAAAGCTGAAAGAAAAATACACTAATGCCCAATCTAAATTTGTGGCTATTGACGGTATGCAGGTGCATTATAGAATTGAAGGTGAAGGCGAGCCGCTGGTGCTGATACACGGCACTGGTGCCATGCTGCAAACCTGGGATGATTGGGTTCAGCTTCTAAGCCCACACTACAAAATTATCCGTTTGGATATTCCTGCTTTTGGCTTAACAGGTCCGCGTGCCGATAATAATTACAGCGATAGTATGTATGTTGATTTCATAGAACAGTTTACCAGGAAGATTGGCGTTGATTCATTCAACCTTGGCGGAAATTCTTTAGGCGGTTTAATTGCCTGGAAGTATGCCGCAGCTTATCCGCAGAAGGTAAAGAAACTGGTATTGGTTGACCCTGCGGGTTTCCATGAAGTGAACGATAATGGCGGTTCTTTTATTTTTAAACTGGCGCGTAATTATCCTAACCTGACCGATGTGGTTTCAAAGATAGGCACACACTTTTTTGTAGAAAAAACCCTGCGCGAAGTATATGCCGATGATTCTAAGATTACAGAACAACGAAAAGAAATGTTTGCCGAATTAAACCAACGTGCAGGTAACCGTCATGCTTTTGTAGAGCGCGCAAAATATGCACATCAATGCAGTGAAGGTGATTTGAAAACCATCACCGCACCTATTTTAATTATGTGGGGCAAAGAAGATGTGCTGATAGATGTGCGCGAAGCCGAACATTTTAAAAAGATAGCCAATACTACGGAAGTTATTTATGATAACGTTGGCCATTGCCCGCAGGAGGAATTGCCCGAACGTTCTGCGGCTGATGTGTTGAGGTTTTTGCAATAGAAACTCCATATTTTGCTTTCCCGTCTTTTTTTACTTTCACACGCTCATAATTTATAACACAAACAATTTTTATGTCCACTGCTACTGCTGCTAACTACAAAGAAATAATTGACAATGCCATTAAGGCAATTCATGCGCGCACATTTTACGCGCAATATCCCGAAAGCCCGAAAGCCTATGGCGAAGATGCACCGAAGGCAGGCTTAGATATTTTCAATAACCAATTAGGCAAACCTTTCAATGGTTTATTGCAGCAAAACCCAACGGCTTGGGTGGGCGAAGAAGTTTCTCCGTATACCGGAAAAAAATTGGGTATTACCTATCCGGTTTTTGATACTGAAACATTGATTGTTCGTGCCGGCCGTGCGTTTACGGCTTGGAAGAATTTAAGCGTAGAATTACGCGCTGAAATATTAGTAGATGCTTTAGAAAGAATCAAGAATCGCTTTTTCGAAATTGCTTATGCTACTCACCACACCACAGGTCAAAGTTTTGTGATGAGTTTTCAGGCAAGCGGGCCTCATGCTTCTGACAGAGCCTTAGAGGCTTTAGCAATGGGTTATGAAGAACTGAATCGTTTTCCGCAAAATATTACCTGGGAAAAACCTATGGGTAAAGCGAGTGTCGTTTTGCAAAAACAATTCAAACCAGTACCTAAAGGAATTTCTTTGGCCATCGGTTGCTCTACTTTCCCAACTTGGAATACCGTTCCGGGGTTGTTTGCTTCGCTAATTACCGGTAATAGCGTAATTGTAAAGCCGCATCCCAAATCAATTTATGCCATCGCAATCGTAGTAGCTGAAATTCAAAATGCATTGCAGGCAAAAGGTGTTGATGCTAACGTGGTTCAACTGGCAGTTGATGGCAGCGATAAGTTAATTACAAAAGAACTGGCAGAACATCCGCTAGTGAAGTTGATTGATTACACTGGTGGTTCAGTTTTCGGTTCATATATCGAAGCACTTCCGGGCAAAACAACATTTACCGAAAAAGCCGGAGTTAATTCGGTGATTCTTGATTCAGTTACCGATTTAAAACCGGTAGTTCAGAATCTTTCGTTTGCTGTTTCATTATATAGCGGACAAATGTGCACAGCTCCTCAAAACTTCTTTATTCCGGCAGGTGGAATTAAGCAAGGCGATACCGTTATTCCTTACGAAGAAGTAAAGAAAGCTTTGGTTGATGCCATTGGAGGAATTGCCAATCATCCGCAAATGGGTCCTGGCACTTTAGGTGCTATTCAAAACCCGCTTACAGTTAAGCGAGTAAACTCTGTGAAAGATTTAGATGCAACAGTTTTGCTTGAACCAAAGTCAATTGCCAATTCAGAATTTCCGGAAGCAAGAACCTGCTCTCCAATTGTTCTAGAAGTTGATGCTAAAGACCGTGGTGTTTACGAAGAAGAATTGTTTGGGCCAATCGTGCTTATCATCAAAACAAAAGACACTACACAAAGTATTGAGTTGGCTAAGCACATGGCAGAGAAACATGGTGCTATTACTTTCAGCGCATACACAACTGACGAAACAATTGCGAATATAATTACTGAAGAATTAGAAAGCGTGTTTGCTCCGGTATCGCTTAACCTTACCGGTATGATTTGGGTAAACCAACATGCAGGCTTTAGCGATTTTCACGTAACTGGTGGTAACCCGGCAGGTAATGCATCATTCACCAACCCTGAATATGTAAACAAGCGTTTTGTTTGGGTAGGGCACAGAAGAGTTAGCTAACACCCCTGGGAGACTTAATACAGAAATACAAAAGGCGAGTTCGTTATTGAATTACGCCTTTTGTATTTTAAGTCTCCCCTTTAGGGGAGATTTAGAGGGGTTTTTATATTTTCACGTCCGCATGAACTACAAGCGAATCCTTCTCAAACTAAGTGGCGAATCTTTAATGGGCAATAAGCAATTCGGTATAGATGCCGATATGGTAATGCAGTATGCCGCAGAAATAAAGCAAGCTGTAGATGCCAAAGTACAGGTCGCTATTGTAATTGGCGGAGGAAATATTTTCCGTGGTATACAAGCCACAGCCAATGGTATTGACCGCGTGCAGGGCGATTACATGGGCATGTTAGCCACTGTAATAAACAGCATGGCGTTGCAAAGCGGATTGGAGAAACTCGGCATAAATACTCGCTTGCTTTCGGCTATTGAAATGAAAGAAATAGCCGAGCCATTTATTAAACGCAGAGCGGTAAGACATTTAGAAAAAGGACGAGTAGTAATTTTTGGTGCAGGTACCGGTAACCCATATTTTACTACAGATACTGCAGCTGCACTTCGTGCAACTGAAATTGAAGCCGATGTTATTTTGAAGGGAACACGCGTAGATGGCATCTACGATTCTGACCCTGAAAAAAATCCGAAGGCGAAGAAGTATGACCGCATAACTTATGGTGAGGCACTAAAGAAAAAATTAAGCGTAATGGATTTAACTGCTTTTACTTTGTGTCAGGAAAATCACTTGCCTATAATTGTGTTCGATGTAAACAAAAAAGGCAATTTGAAAAAAGTGCTGGAAGGGAAGAAGATAGGAACTATTGTAACCGATAAATAATCAACCAAATTTTATGACAGACCAAGACGTAAAAAATTTATTAACCGATACCCGCGCGCAAATGGGTAAGGCCATGGAGCATTTCGAATTTGAATTATCTAAAATACGCACCGGTCGTGCCAGTGCTGGTATGCTTGATGGTATTGAAGTAAACGCTTATGGGGCAATGACTCCGCTTTACCAAGTAGGAAATATTTCTACGCCAGATGCTCGTTCTATCACCATTCAACCATGGGATGGAACGGTGTTGCCTGAAATTGAAAAAGCAATTTTGAAAGCCAACATTGGTATTACTCCACAAAATGATGGTAAAATTATTCGCTTGAATATTCCTGCCATGACAGAAGAGCGTAGAAAAGATTTGGTAAAGAACGCTAAAGCAGAAGCTGAAAAATGCCGCGTGTCTATCCGCACCATCCGTAAAGATTCAAATGAAAAGGTGAAGAAATTTTTAAAAGATGGATTGCCAGAAGATGCAGCTAAAACTGCCGAAACAGATATTCAAAATATAACCAACGATTTCTCTATTAAGGTAGATAAGCACTTAGAAGTAAAAGAGAAAGAGATTATGACAGTGTAATTTAGTCTGATGCAAATCTGCTAATTCTTAAACAGAAAGCCATTCAGCAATAAACTGAATGGCTTTCTGTTTTTTTTAAAAGTAGATGTTATCTTTAGCCACACAAACATCTCCCATGAAAAAAATATTTACCCTACTCTCGTTTCTATTATTATTTCTTGCTCAAAACTCAAATGCAGCTGTTACAGGCGATACAGCTGTTTGCGCCAACGATATAGAAACCTACACCGTGCCTTCGGGCGGCAGTAATTATGCATGGGCAGTAACCGGTGGCAACGTGCTAACCGGTGTAAACACCAATACCGCCACCATACAATGGGGCTTGGCTGGCGTAGGCACCATAGTGGTAACGCAAACCAATCCGGTGCTTACACATACGCTAACTGTAACTATTCATCCTAAGCCGACACCTGTGATTTCACACCCGCCTTATACTACATGCCCATCTACCAGCGGCACTAGCGGCTTGCCACAAGGTGACCGTCCGGAAGAATGCGAAAAAGTGTGCAAGGGCTTTACCATGACCTACACCACTCCATTAGTACCCGGACATACTTACCAATGGGTGGCAAGCGGATATAGTGTGCTTACGCCAAGCAGCAACTCAGCAACCGTAACCTGGGATACTACTTCATTCGGCTGGATAATGGTGATTGAAACCAATGCCTTTGGCTGTGTTGATTCGTTTCGTATTTGTATAGAGAAGTTGGCTTTGCCGGTGGCATCGTTTACTAATCAAGCTAATGCCTGTAAATTTTCATCGGTGCTATTTAATAATACTTCTACCGGTGCTACTTCTTATCAATGGTATTTTGGCGATGGCGGTTCTTCTACGCTTACCAATCCTATACATGCTTACAACACCGCAGGAAATTTCACCATTACCTTAATTGCAAAAAATAATTGTGGTTGTGTAGATACCTTTCAAAGCACTATCAATATTGATTCGCTTCCCGGCCCGGATATTACGTGTATAGAAACCGTTTGTGCTTTTGATACTGCTATGTATAGCACCACCCCAAGCGGTGGTTGCACTTATACCTGGTTAGTAACAGGTGGCACTATTATAAGCGGACAAGGAACGCCCAACGTAACTATAGCGTGGGGCGCGGGGCAAATAGGTAAGCTTGGTTTAGTTATTACCGGTTGCCCTTCGGTATGCAGCGATACTACTTATACATACATTCCTATTGTGCCGGCTACGGCTGTTATAAGCGGGCCTAGTAAAATTTGCTCGGGCGATTGCGCCACGTTCACGCTTCCTCGTTTTAGCGGTGCTGGTTATACCTGGACACTAAACAGCAATTGTGGAGGCATTATAAGCGATACCATTTGCTGCGAACAGGTAGAAATCTGTTATCCGGCTTTTGCCAATTGCAACGACACACTTTTTGTTACTTACTTCGATACATTTCTAGGTTGCGGAGGAAGTGCTATGCGCATTATCCGCGTGCGACCTCACTTAGATATAATTGGCAACACTACGGTTTGCGCCAACAGCAATGCGCAGTATAATGGTTTTGCTATAGGCGTTGGTCCTGTTATTTGCCAATGGTCAATTTCACCTACGGGTCCGGTTATTACTCCCGGTGGACCCTCCCCAAGTATTTCTATTAACTGGAACAATGTGCCCGGCACTTATGTACTTACGGCTATTCCTTTTCCACCCGGACAGGTTTGCGATGATTCGGTAAAAATTTTAATCACTGTAGTAGCACCGCCATTGCCGCCCGTTATTACAGGCGATACGGTAGTTTGCACCAATAGTACGGTGCAGTATTGCAGCACATCGGGCAGTTTAATAAACTGGATAATTACCGGAGGAACTCCTGTTACTTCTTCAGGCAATTGCATTACTGTAAACTGGGGAATAATTCCACCGTTTATTGTGCGCGCGTATCAAACTGCGCAGAACTCACCGTTCTGCAGTTCTGATACTACC
>CAMBIM010000169.1 GCA_945867505.1 Chitinophaga pinensis | reverse complement strand
TTTACTACTCGGCTCGAATGAAAACGACCGCTTCCGCAATCTTGAAAGAGCTTGTTACTGGATTTCCTTATTGGGCGGTAAAATCTTAAAACAATCTGCTCTTTACGAAACCGAAGCATGGGGATTAAAAGAACAAAACGCTTTTATTAATCAGGCGGTGCTGATAGAAACATTTTTAACTCCGAAACAACTTCTTCTTCATCTTAAAGGAATAGAAAAGGAGATGGGAAGAGTGGAAACCGTAAAGTGGGGGCCACGGGTAATTGATATTGATATTCTGTTTTACGGCAATGAAGTGGTAGATATGGAAGAACTAAAAGTGCCACATCCGTTTTTGCATGAACGCAGGTTTACTTTAGCACCGTTGAATGAAATTGCAACAGAGTTAGTGCATCCAGTTTTAAATAAAACAGTAGAGGAATTATTGCAGCAGTGCAATGATACTTCGCTTGTAAAAAAGCTGAACTGAATTACATTCGTCCGATAACATGCAGCAACCATTCAAATACAATTTCATTACCATAGAGGGCTGCATAGGGGCAGGTAAAACCACCTTGGCCAAACAACTTTCGCGCGACAATAACGGCAAGTTGATTCTGGAACAGTTTGAAGACAATCCTTTTCTGCCCGGTTTTTATAAAGACCCAGCACGTCATGCTTTCCCCGTAGAGTTGTATTTTATGGCAGAGCGTTTTCAGCATTTAAAAAAGCTGTTGACGGAGGGCGATATTTTTAAAACGTTTACCGTTTCCGATTTCCTTTTCCAGAAGAGTTTAATTTTTGCCAACAACAACTTAACGGACGATGAAGCCAAGTTGTATCGCACCTTGTTCGACATCATCAACCCCAGTTTGCCCAAGCCGGATATTATTCTGTATTTGTATGCACCGGTAGAAACTTTAATGCAGCGTATTCAAAAGCGGGGACGCGATTACGAAAAAAATATTCAACCGGAGTATCTGGATAAGATTCAGAATGCCTACTTAGATTACTTCCGCCATCAGCAACAATCTACTGTGGTGCTGGTTAATACGACCAACCTCAACTTTATTGACTTGAAGAATGACTATGAGTTCATCCTCGAAATCCTTAAAACAGATTTTGAGCCGGGGTTGCATTATGTATAGGTTTACTTCTTCGCCTGCATCTCCGCGCGTTGTTGTTCTACCACTTCGCTGTTAATGTAAGTATCAAAGTCCATTTCTTTATCCAGCATTCCTTTCGGGAATATTTCGATAACGCGGTTGGCAATAGTTTCCACCAACTCATGGTCACGGGAAGTAAAGAGGATGGTTCCTCTGAAATCTTTCATGCCATTGTTGAGCGCGGTGATTGATTCCAGGTCTAAGTGGTTCGTTGGTTCATCAAACAACAATACGTTGGCGCGCATCAGCATCATACGGCTGAACATACAGCGCATTTTTTCGCCACCCGATAATACATTGCATTGTTTCAACACTTCCTCGCCACTGAACAACATTCGCCCTAAGAAAGAACGGATATAAGTTTCGTCCTTATCTTCCGGTGAGTATTGGCGCAGCCAGTCAATCAGGTTTTCGTTTACACCTTCAAAGAAAGGTGCGTTATCATTCGGTATGCTGGCCTGCGTAGTAGTAACGCCCCATTGAACACTGCCTTTGTAATCGGTATCAGCACCCGAAAGGATATTATGAAAGGCAGATAACGCCACACTATTATTTCCCAGCACGGCAATTTTATCGCCCTTCTTTACCGTAAAGCTTACGTTGCTGAAATAAACCTCGCCATTTACAGTTTTAGATAAGTTCTTTACTTCTAAAATTTCATTACCCGCCTCGCGTAAAAAACTGTTGAACACAATACCCGGATACTTGCGGCTTGATGGCTGAATATCTTCCAGATTAATTTTATCCAATGCCTTTTTACGGCTGGTTGCCTGACGGCTTTTAGAGGCGTTGGCGGAGAATCTGCGGATGAAGTCCTGCAACTCCTTAATCCGGTCTTCAGCTTTTTTATTCGCATCGGCTTTTTGGCGCGCCACCAATTGCGAACTCTGATACCAGAACGAATAGTTACCACTGTAAATAGTCATCTTGCTGAAATCAATATCAACAATGTTGGTGCACACGGCATCTAAGAAGTGACGGTCGTGACTTACCACTAAAATCAATCCTTGATAATCGGCTAAGAAATCTTCCAGCCAGTTGATGGTATGAACATCTAAGTTGTTGGTAGGCTCATCTAAGAACAGAATATCAGGATTGCCGAAAAGTGCCTGTGCTAACAAGATACGCACCTTTTGATTCCCGTCTAACTCCTTCATTAACTTCTGGTGCAAATCTTCTTTAATGCCTAAGTGGCTTAACAGTTCACCGGCAGAACTTTCGGCATTCCAGCCGTCCATTTCATTAAAAACGTTTTCCAGTTCACCGGCACGGTTGCCGTCTTCTTCGGTAAAGTCAGCCTTAGCATAAAGCGTTTCTTTTTCCTGCATTACCGCCCACAATGTTTTATGGCCCATCAGCACGGTTTGCAATACGGGTATTTCATCAAACTCAAATTGATTTTGTTTTAAAGAAGCCACGCGCATTCCTTTACCAAAAGATACCGAGCCTGTAGTAGGGTCAATATCGCCTTGAAGAATTTTGAGAAAGGTTGATTTGCCCGCACCGTTGGCACCAATAATGCCATAGCAGTTACCGGTGTTAAACTGCAGGTTTACATCTTCGAACAAAACTCGCTTACCGTAACGGAGCGATAGGTTATTTACTGTAATCATAAGTTAATGGTTCACGGCTGGCAGTTAACGGTAAGGCGGTTTGTATTTACCGCGAACTGTGAACTGTCAACCATCTTTTTTTGAGGGTGCGAATGTAAAATTTTAGCAAGAAGAAATGAGGATGAGTTGTACCAGCTATTTTTATTCCTGTATTTATGCACTTCAAATAATTTGTATGTCAGCTACCGATAAGGAAGTTTTTTTCAGCCGCTTAACCGAAAGCATCAGTCAGCAACAATTTACCAAGCTAACCCTTAGCGACAGGCGCGATAAAACCAAAGACCTGAAGAATGTTTTTGTAAAACCTGTAATGCTGAAACATGGCTTGCGTTTATCGTTTGTTTACCGCCACCCTACTAAAGATATTACCAAAAACTACGACCTGAACGATGCGCAGATTCTGTTACAAGCCATGCTGGAGAATGATTTCTATAAAGCCGATTTGTTTACCACCGCCAACGATTATCATTTAACGATTGATAGAAGTGGAAAGACTCTGCTGAAACAAAAAGCCGCCACGCAAAGCGAACCGGTTGCCGCCACACACGACCATGCCAAGAAGCGTTATGTAAATACGGAGCACAATGTCTATCTGCATGAGTTGGGCATTACTTCTGCCGAAGGCAAGGTTAAAAGCGATAAACAGGATAAATACAGACAGATAAATAAGTATGTAGAAATTGTAGAAAGCATTGTGAAAGAAGCTGCGCTGCCAAATTCGTTTCAGATTACTGATATGGGTGCAGGTAAAGGCTACCTAACCTTTGCACTGTATGACTATTTGACTAACACCATGAAGTTAAATCCTCGGGTAACAGGAGTGGAGATGCGGCAGGGTTTGGTAGATACCTGTAATGGTATTGCTGCAAAAGCAAACTATAGCAACCTTAATTTTATTGCCGGTTCTATTGATACGGCAGAACTTCCTGCTACCGATATGCTTATTGCTTTACATGCCTGCGATACGGCAACTGACCAGGCTATTTATCGGGGTATTACCGGCAAGGCTAAAGTGATTATTTGCGCGCCTTGTTGTCATAAGCAAATTCGTAAACAACTTGCTCCGGTTAATGATTTAAAGTCCATCACTAGGTTTGGAATTTTAGAAGAACGACAAGCAGAAATAGTAACCGATACTCTCCGCGCTTTGATACTGGAAGCCTTTGGTTATAAAACCAAAGTGTTTGAGTTTATATCTACCGAACACACCGCTAAGAACCTTTTGATTACAGCCATTAAAACTGATGCTACTTCAAATGTTAAACAAGAAGTATTAGATAGAATAAAGAATCTGAAGGCTTTGTTTGGTATCGAATACCACGAGTTAGAAAAGTTGATGGAGATTCTATAAATAGAAACACCTGAGCTTTTGCATTTTTCCGCAAATGGTCAGGTGTTTTTTATTTGTAATAGTTTACTGTTTCAACGTAGCTACATATTGCAGCACCGCATCTATATCTGCATCACTTAGCACATCTTCTTTAAAGCCGGGCATAGCGTTCTTGCCGTTTCTAACCATTACCTTCTGCTCATCCAACGTTAGTTGAGTAAGCGATAAATCTTTAGCACCGCTTCCACCTCCATTGCCAATTTCGCCATGACATTGCTGACATTTGTTCACGTAAATCAACTTGCCCGCAACAATAGGGTCGGTAATAGTAGTGGTATCAATCTTAGCACCGGTCTTTTCTTTTTTATTTACTTCCGCTAAACCGTAGCTGGCTACAATCAACGCTACGGCAATAAATGCCAATACTTTGTTCCTTTTCTTAAAGCCTATTATTGCCAGGGGAATAGACGTGAACACACAAACCAGCTTAATAGTAATAAGGGTGGTAAACGCTGCGCCTTTAAACAACATCCATCCTCCGGTTAATAAAAAACCAAAGCTTAAAATCATTTCCGGTACCTTGGTGGTCTTAGAATATTTAGCTAGTTGCTCTTGCTTATTGGTTAAAAGCAATACCAGCTTTATCACATAGTGAAGAAAAAAAAGAGTGACGAATAGATTGTGGCTGTGGAGTAAACCTGTATACATAGTTTTGTTTTTTGTTGGGGCGAATATATGTTTTCGGTTTATCGTTTTTAGTTTCTTGTTTGTGGTTATATAAAAATTTAGATTTTCGCGCTGCTTTAAAATATTAACTATTCAATCTTAAATATTCACTCAATGGCAACTCCAATCCGCGACTTTATTACTCATCATTACCGTCACTTTAACTCGGCTGCATTAGTTGATGCGGCAAAAGGTTACGAAACGCATTTAGCCGAAGGTGGAAAAATGATGATAACCCTTGCTGGTGCTATGAGTACTGCCGAGTTGGGTATCTCTTTAGCCGAAATGATTCGTCAGGATAAGGTGCAGATAATTTCGTGCACCGGTGCTAACCTGGAAGAGGATTTGATGAATTTGGTTGCACACTCACATTATAAAAGAGTGCCTAACTACCGCGATTTATCGCCACAGGAATAATGGGATTTATTGGAACAAGGCTTCAACCGTGTTACAGATACTTGCATACCCGAAGAAGAAGCCTTCCGCAGATTGCAAAAACATATTTACGAGTTATGGAAAGATGCCGATAACAAAGGCGAGCGTTTCCTGCCTCACGAGTTTATGTATAAAATGATTTTGAGCGGTGTGCTGCAACAGTATTACGAGATAGACCCGAAGAACAGTTGGATGATTGCCGCGGCTGAAAAGAACCTGCCTATCATTTGTCCGGGATGGGAGGATAGCACGATGGGAAACATCTTTGCTTCTTATTGCATTAAAGGTGAATTGAAATCTACTACCATGAAGAGTGGTATTGATTACATGGTTTGGTTGAGCGATTGGTATCGCAACAACAGCGCAGGTAAAGGCGTTGGTTTCTTCCAGATTGGCGGAGGTATTGCCGGTGATTTTCCTATTTGTGTAGTGCCGATGATGTATCAGGATTTAGGCTGGACAGACGTTCCTTTCTGGAGCTACTTCTGCCAAATATCTGATTCTACTACTTCTTACGGCTCTTACAGCGGTGCTGTGCCAAACGAAAAAATTACCTGGGGCAAACTGGATATTACCACCCCTAAGTTTATTGTAGAAAGCGATGCTACCATTGTGGCTCCGTTGATATTTGCTTACCTTTTAAAATGGTAACTAAGGATTAGACGATGAAACGATTTGACGATTTGACTATTAGAATACAACTGTATGTCGTTATTGTGCTTCTGCTGTCTTCCTGCAACCAACAACCCGCAAAACCTGCACCGCTTAAAGGCGAACTGGTTTTTCTTCTTCAATACAATAACCGTTTACCGAGCGATGTAGGCTTTTTAACCAACCACATTATGGAGCGCAGAATGGCTAACCTGATGAAGGAGAACTACCA
>CAMBIM010000168.1 GCA_945867505.1 Chitinophaga pinensis | reverse complement strand
ACTTTCTTCAATCAGCCGGTTAACATTCTCTGCATCGGGGAGTTGAGCGGTAAATGCCAACAGATTAAGCCTGACAGAAATATCGGAGTTTGCTAAACCCAAATGCGACAGAAGCGCATCGGTGGTGGCGTTTCGAATGGTAAGGGTGGTGGAATTAATCCACATTTGATTGAAGGATGGAAACTGATAGGTGGCAGGCCAACCGGCAACATTGGGCGGGTCACCTGGCTCCATACCCATTCGCACCAAATGAAAGGCAATCATATTTAAAGCATAGCGTTGCTTAGTAGAATCATCAGGTGAAAAAGTTATCCCGAATTGCCTACATGCACCTATCAAATGATCCGTAGGGTTTTTAATCAAACAGCCGATGTTTGAAGCATGAAAAAAATGTTCGCTGCTCAACAAGGTTTGTAATACCGGCTTTATTTCAAAGTTATTTTTAATAAACACATCTGCCAGCGGTTCAATAACATCCGCCTCAATAGTTTTATCTATATCATAATAAATAAACCAACGGTACAAGTTGCGGCATATATTTGGCAGTTTCGCGTTGGCGAAATATCATGTCTATCAATTCATCAGTTTCCGATTTTCCTTCGTGCCCTTTTTTACCTTTAATAGTGGTATGGTTATAGAAGGCCGAAAACTTCTTATCGGCTGTGTCGTGTTTGCTGTCATCAAATAAACTAAAAACACCACCTTTTCTGTCTTCTGTTTTCCAGCCTGTAAGCACCCGTGCGGCTGTTTTTACATCTTCTTCGGTATAGCGGGAGTCGGGTCCTTTACCTAAGGTAAATAGCTCTTGCAGTTCGCGGGCATAGTTTTCGTTAGGGGCGGCTGCAGTGTTTACATTGCCGTTTAAATATTCAAGCATTCCCGGATTGGTTGTTACTTCGCGAACCAGTTTTTTAAAATTACCCAACGAATGATACCTCAATAAAGCAACATATCCGTAATCGAGGCGTGCGTCTTTCATCAAAAACATTTGAGCAGCTAAATGATTACTCCAGAACAAAGTCATTTTTTCGGTGAGTGAATGATCCTGATTTATCATTAGGTTCACCCACCATTCTTTTAAATTGGTAACCCGCTTGTCATCCTGGGGTCCTTCGGGGTCACCGAAAGAAGCATATACCCAAGTCTTTCCAAAAGGCACTTCAGGATCGGTAAAAGTTTCGTCATTATAGTCATTTACCGGTGGTGGAGGCTCAGGTGATTGCGTAAGCAGCACATCCAAACATTGTTGTAAATTTTTACCGGAAAAGAAATTGTAATCTTTCTGCGATACTCCAAAAAGAGTTCTTCGAATAAGATGCAGTAACTGTGGATCGCCCCAATTACCTTTGTAGGTATCAAGCCCTCCATAACTTATTTTATTAAGAGACTTCAGAACAGGTGCGGTATTGGCTAATACAGCTAAAAAATCAGCTCGTGAAAAACGATTCATTTTGATAAAAATTAAACCCCATTTAAAGTAAAATTTCCTCGATATGGTGTTACTTTATTTACCGGTGGCCATGTTGCCTCCTCCCAATCCTAAAAATTCGAATCTTCGTTGAAAAGGAAGAAATATTCTCCAAAAAAAAGCAAATGCCGAACACATTATATTATGAACAAAAGCTGGCATGGCTCGAACCAGTGCTACATTTTTATAGAAATAAATAAAACTCTGGCTACCCAACCCAAGTGCACAAATTTCGGCTTGGCGGTGGACCAAATTTTTGGGTACAAAATCAACCATCAGCAAATATCTCCTTTCAGATGAGCGGTTCCATACACTATGCTTTTGCACATTGATAAAACAAAGAAGTTCCCCTTCTTTCCATCCTCTTTCTTCCTCGAGTACTTTGATAGCGATAGTAGGATATGGAGCCGGAATTATTAACCCTAAATGGGTACGCACAATGCCATTCGTATCGCCAAAATGGGGGGCTATTTCGGTATGTGGAGGTAAAATGCTGATGGCTGCAAAAACAATACTCGGAATTTGATCAATCACAGAACTGATAACCGGAAACATCGCCTTGTTTTTGTGAATGATGCGCGAAAAGCTCATTAAATAGATAAGTGTCCAATTACCTCCGTACGTTTCGGCATGAGATAGAGAACTCATACCCGTAAGCGGTCCGTTCTTTTTTTCAAATTCCAATACTTCATCCCTAATCGCTTTCCAATTTTCTTTCAGCGGAGCCAATTCTGGAAATAAAGCAGGATCGTAATAGCAATCTAGATGCCCTTTATACTCCTCTACCGGAGGTCTAACAAAAACCAATTCTTCATTCTCTGGCCAGGCAAATTGTTGAGCGGTCATACAATTAGGACTTAAATATTGGATAATCAGTTTCTTTTGCTAATATAATAACGAATGTAAAAATATGTTTTGAATGTAGGGATGCCAATAAAGAGGAAGATACTTTCCTTGAGCTGATTCAGCAAAAATCTTAAGGTTTATTTAAAGAACACTTCTATGTTTATCAATACGTGGCTATTGATTTTCTATAGTTACGGCTCTTATTTCATAGTCTTTCATATTGGTAGAAGATATGCAAGGGGCATTAATAACATGCCCAGATGCTGTAAATTTAATTTTTTGATGGTGAATGATGTTCATATAGGTTTCCGTTAAATCATAGCGTGGTGCCTCTGCAATGTACAGTGCTTTCTGCTCCGAAAGCCAATTGAAAAAAGCAAGCGGATTGGTAGGGTCGCACTGGCACTGGCTGCCTAAGTAGTTCAGATAGCCAGGTGCTAGCGAGTAGGTAAACACATCAAACATGATGTATTTATTTTTAATATAATTATTGGTATAAATCGAGAAACTGCGGTTGAGCAAATAAACATTGCTGATGGTAGCTACTATCAGCCGGTTGCTGAAGGTATTTTCTATTTCTTCCATAGCTGCCTCATAGCATTCAATATCAGCGGCCATTGAGTTGTTGGCGGCTTTATAATTTAAAAGAGTGGGCACGGTTCCGGCAGTAATAACCAGCAGAGCCATTGCCAATAGCGGTTTGCTCAGCCTTGGCAGGTCGCTGGCAGCCATATTGCCAAACAAATAGTAGTTGCTTATAAGCAGTGCCACCAACTGAAGATTAAGAAAGTGGCGTTCGCCTACTAAGCGGCCGTTAAAATCTACCGCGTATATCACCAGAAAAACAGCTATCTGGAACAGAATAATTTTGAAAATTACTTTTCGGTAACCGGGGGTAAAAAGGCAAATGATAAGAATGGCAAGAGCAAAGCATGGTATAAATACGTAATGCCCGTAAAAAGACAGCGTATGAAAAAACACTTTGTCCGCATGTTCGATACTAAGGTTTATGCCCGGCAGCAACAGGCTGCGTAAATAGTCCGGAGTCATGGTATGAATATCGAACCACATGCCCGTCATGGCGGCCTGGTATTTAACCGAATCGGCCGCTGTTTTCATTTCGCCCAGCGGAATGGTTCGCCTATCCATGATTTTGTACTCAATTTCGGGCTCTACCTTTTTTACATACATATCCGTATGCGCCCAATCGTAAGCGAAAAAGGAAAACATGGAAACCGTAAGCAACACCGGCAAAAAAATACGTTTGGCCAGATGCACAGCATTAAAATTATACACCATGTAACCGATGGAAACCAGCAGTGCCATACCCAGCCCGCTTTCGGGCCGAATGAGTATGCCGGTGACAAATAATAAAGTATTGGCAATGATTCCGGTTCGACCCATGCCCTTTGTAAATGCCAGATTGAATAAACCCAGACCGCAAAAGAGCAATGAAAGACGCGTGTGCGACATGGAGATGATATTCTCTACAAAAAACAGGGCGAACAACAGTTGAAAGGCGAGAGTCAGGTAGGTATGCTGCGTATTGGGAAACACAACATTCTTTATACTTCGCAGCAGGAGATACAACGCTAAGAATGCAAACCCGATAAAGGATATACCTATCCAGTTAAAATGCGGCAAGGTGGTATAAAGAAACTTGTAAATTTCGCCAAAGCCAATTAACCCATTATAGTAGTAATCAATATGCGGATAGTTGCTGAACTGCCCTGCCGGTAAATTGAAATAGGAGAAAGCGCCATAGTCATCGGTTACCAGGCTGAAATAAGCCAGACAGATAACAAACGATAGCAGGGTAATGAGCAGTTCGGTGGCGCGCTGTTTTATTAAATGAATCATGAATGGTTAAGATACGATGCCCGCACCGGAATTGTTTGCTGCATCTATTTACAAAAATTTTATTCGCCTTTGAATGGGCAGGTAAACCCGCCAGCCAAGGGCTATACAAAAGCACATTACGTTAGCCGCCCAATCGGGCAGGTGTTCCAATATCCTGAAACGTTTTTCTAAATAATTATACGACTGCGCGCCAAGCAGTTTGGTGCATACCGTCATTTTAGATTGCCCCATAAACGCAGGCACAAAATCTACCACCAACACATAGCGTTTTTTGTCGGTTTTGTTCCACGCCCCGTGCAAATAGGCTTCGGTGAACAGGGTTAGTTCGCCTTCTTTCCACCCCTGCTCTTCATTGCCCACTCTTATGCCGCACAGGGGCAGCGTGTCGGGTATTACTAGGCCAAGGTGCGCGCGAACAATGCCGTTGGTATCGCCATAGTGAGGCAAAATAGTGGTATGGGGCGAAAGCACGCTGATAACTACAAACGTGCAGTTGGGCAGTTGGTCAATTACCGCGGTGGTTACCGGAAATTTTTTTCGGTTCTTATGAAACTTAATGGAGAAATTGAGCAGAAAAATATTGCTCCAGTCTATGCCCTCTATTTGCGGGGCTACATAGGGGTTACTGTCAAGTCCTTTAATGACACCGTGCTGTTTTTCGTACTGCAGAATTTCATCTCTTATAGCCTGCCAGTTATCGGTTAGCGGTTTCAGCTCGGGGAACCATTCGGGCTTAAAAAATTTGGGAAGAGAGCCTTGGTATCTTTCTTCGCGTTTCATGGCCACTAGTGGTTCGCGCTGCGGATAGGTGGTTTCGGGTTGGCTCATAAAAACTTGCTGCGGCTCTTTTTTGAAAGCATGAAATTATGAAAACCGAAAAGGTGGGCAAGAGAACCCGGCAACTGTGCTTTTTAATTTTTGCAGGTAATAATGAAACTGAACTTCTTGTTATCGAACGAAGGCTTACTGATGGGTGTGTAAATTTTTACTTCAAATAACTCCTTTTTTTCGGCACAGAAAAACACCTGGTAAAAACAGTAATAATAGTTATCGCTTGGGTTGCAATTACCATAAATGAGATTGCCCGTGGCTAACAGTTGATAGGCAAGGCTTACGTTAGCCGTGTCTTCAACCGGTTTTGGAACTAACGCTTCAGGACATCCAATGGTGCTTGAAAGCACACCCGGATATGGCGATGGCTGGTCTTTAAACATAGCGCCAAGAAAAAACTTCCGGTCCTCTACCAGTTTCTTTGCCTTCTCTTTGGTCATATTAAAATAGTGCTTTACCTGCAGCACATCTTCTGCGGCTGCATATTCGGTAAGGTCATACTTTTCGGTTTGCTCGTTGCCGGTAACTTTTAAAGGTAAAGTGTAATTAATGGTAAACGGCAGCCCGGTGGTATTTTGAGCCGTGGCTATAGATACCGCAAAAAAGAATAGCGTAAGAAGTTTCATACTAAAAAATTATTTCCACAAAGTTCACAATCATTATTTCATCTGCGGCAGTACTTTTTTTGCCAGTTCAAAACTTATTCGCTTGGCCCGGTAAAAACTAAGGGGCGTACCTTTTTCGGGGTTGTTTTCCAAAGAAGCATAGCTCCACACAATTTCTTTATCAGGAGTAACCTCAAAAACCAATCCTCCTTTATCAACTGTGGCAACACATACAAGCGTATTTCCGTTGGGCAGGCGTTGGGCATTTCCTAAGCCGGGCGCCTTGAGCGATTCTTTTGGGGTAGCCGTATACTCCCACACCATAGCACCGGTAACCGGGTCATACTCATTAATACTTACCCAATTTCTCGACTCGGGTGCAGGAGCCGGATTTTTAGGAGGTATTCTTTTGTATAGATATGGCAGGCAATCATCATGTTTCTTATCGGTCCATAAGCTGGTACTGTCTGTACTGTTTTGAAAAACAAGAATGGTTCCTGCAGGGGTTAACAGAGGTGTGTGCAGGGTGGTTCTTTGCGGAAGATAACCGG
>CAMBIM010000167.1 GCA_945867505.1 Chitinophaga pinensis | reverse complement strand
CGTTCAGTCTGCTCATGTTCGAGTTTCCAGAGGTATTGCCTAGCACCGGCCGAAAGTTTAGGCTGCGGAACGATTAAGTTTTGAGCAGTAACTGAAAGGATAGAAATAGTAAGAAGAAGTGCGGTGCTTAATAATTTCATGCAATGCTTTGTTTTCAAATGTAATGCCATATGTTAGAATCCATCGCCCTGTAAAAACGGGTTGTTTCTTCTTTCAATACCAATAAACGTTTCCGGACCATGACCGGAATATACTTTTACATCATCGGGCAGGGTCATCAATTTGGTGATAATAGTTTCGAACAAAACTTTCCCACTTGCACCGGGCAGGTCGTAGCGACCAACACTGCCTTGAAACAGCACATCGCCACTGACGATTATTTTTTCGGCTTCGTTATAAAAAGCAATATGACCCGGTGAATGACCGGGAACGAAAAGAACCTTGAGGATAGTGGTGCCAAACTTTACTTCATCGCCATCTTTTAAATAATTAACCGGCTCGGGCGAGGCTTCTAATTTAAAACCAAACAAAGCTTGATAATCGAGAGCGGCATACATTACCTGCAATTCTGTTTCGTGAAACTCCGGCAACAGGTTATAAGTGTCGCACACAAATTTATTTCCCGGAAAGTGGTCTATATGGCAATGAGTGTTCAGCAGCTTCACCGGTTTTAAGCCATGCGCCTGAATAGTTTGCAATAATTGATTGCGTTCTTTATCAGTACTGCAGCCAGGGTCAATAATTACGCACTCTTTAGTTTCATCCTCAATGATGTAAGTATTTTCCTGAAACGGATTAAAAGTATGTTTGTGAACCTTAAGCATTATTTATTTTTTAAGTTTGAGAGGCGAATATAAAATTCGGAAATTCGAGTATGTGGAAATTCGGAAATGGTCGAAATAAAACAAAGCATATACAGGAACGTTATTGTTAGTCAATGGAAAACAGGAATAGGCAAATTATAAATCATCAGATAAAGGCATTAGGATTCATTTCCGAATTTGCGAATTTCCGAATTCTTGCATTGTCAGTTGTCTGCTGTCTGCTGTCTGTTGCCTCCTTCGCGCAGGGCATAGAAAAATTTGGGCAGAACCGTGTGCAGTATAAAGATTTTACCTTCTCGTATTACGAAAGTGACAACTTTATTACGTACTACTATTTAGGCGGACAGGACATTGCCAAGTATGTGATTAAAGCCGCAGAAGATAATAGCGATGATATTTCGAAACTGCTCGACTACCGCATTAAGCGTAAGATTGATATTGTGGTTTACAATAACATCAACGAGTTGAACCAAACTAATATCGGCATTTACGACCCGGGGCAAACACAAGGTGGCACTACCAAGATACCGGTGAACAAGATGTTTGTTTACTTTAATGGCGACCACCACCACCTCGATAAACAAATACGCGAAGGCATTGCCAAAATGTATGTAGATAAATTAGTTGCCGGTACTACCTTTGGCGAAACCATACAAAACGCCATACTGCTTAACCTGCCCGATTGGTTTAAAATAGGTTTAGAAAAATACATTGCCGAACCGTGGACCAGCGATGATGAAGACCGCCTGCGCGATGGAATTACCAGCGGGCGTTTTGAACGCTTGAACAAACTACCTGCCGAAGAAGCCATTTTTGTAGGCAAAAGCATTTGGCATTACATAGAAGAAGTGCACGGCAAAAGCACGGTGAGCAACGTGCTTTACCTTACGCGCATTAACCGCAGCGTGGACAACGGTTTTACGTTTGTGCTCGGCACTAACCTACAAGAAACGCTGAAGGACTGGTATACTTATTACCTCACGCGCTTTGATAACGAAACCAAAATTTCTTCATTACCCGAAGGCGTGGTAAAAGCAAAAACTAAAAAGACGATTGACTATTACCAATCGCGCTTAAGTGCCGATGGCAAGTATGTGGCGTATGCCAGTAACGATATGGGCAGGTACAAAGTGCATTTGCTGAATACCGAAACCGGTAAGGGCAAAGTTTTGTTCCGTGGCGGATGGAGAACCAATACCATGTTCACCGACCAGAGTATTCCGCTGTTGGCTTTTGATCCAACCGGTAAACGTTTGGCATTTATTACCGACAAACGTTCTGATATTTTTATTCGCTTTTACGATATTGAAAAGAAGAAGATAGAGAAGAACCCTATCCGCAAGTTTCAGAAGGTAGTGAGTTTTTCGTTTGTTGACTCGAAGCAATTAGTGATGAGTGCTGTGCAAAACGGGCAAACAGATATTTTTCTTTACAACATTGCTTCTACTACTACACGAAAAATAACAGACGATTATTTTGATGACTTGTATCCTGCCTACATTTCTGCTGATAGCATTCGTGGAATTATGTTTGCCAGCAACCGCGAAGGCGATACGCTGGAGCCGCACCGGTACGAAAGCCAGGTAATGAACAAGCAAATGGATTTGTTCTTTTACGATTTAGATGCGAACCAAAATGTGCTGTATCGCATTACCTCCACTCCTTTTGCCAACGAATCGTATCCGCAAAACTTAAACGACAGTATGTTCTGTTTTTTAAGTGATGATAACGGAGTGCGCAATCGCTACATCGGGCATTTTGAAAGTGTGTTTAACCACAATCAGAAGTCGGTGCGCTTTACAAGCAAAGAAACCGGAGATGTAGATTCTATTCAGTTAGGCGAAAACGTTCCCGCTATTTCGGCTATTGATACTTCTATTGAAACTCTGAAAGATTCTTCTTACCAAAAGGTTTATACCGTAGGTGGTGTTACGGCCTCTTATACCAACTATACTTACAATATTCGTGAGCAGACTACAGCGCCTCAAAAGAATTTGGCGTTGGATATGTTCCGCATCAATAACAAAGTACAGTTCCGTAAATACAATTCGGAAACTACGGCTTCTCCCGGTCGCGCACCTATAATGGAGTATATGCTTAAGCTGCAAAACAAATCGCAGGAAGCTGTAAGTGCTGAACCAAAACAACCGTTAACCGCCAGCGGCAAAACATTGTTAGAAGTCTACGATTCTATTAAAGCCAGCAAGGGCAAACGCGCTTTCGATTTTCAAAGCGAGTTTGATTATGGCATTAAGTTGTTCGACTGGGATTCTGTTTCCTCTTCACGAATTGCCGAAGCGCAGGCGCAGAATGGTTACGTGTTTCGTTTCTCCCGCGTGCGCCCTTACTATGTGCGCTTTGCGGTAGATAAGGTGATTGCCAATTTTGATAACGGACCTATTGTTACCACTTACCAACCTTTTATTGGTAGATACTTTCCGGCACCCGTGCCTATTGCTATTAAAGTGGGCATTACCGATTTGCTGGAGAACTATAAAATATATGGCGGCATACGTATTCCTTTTCAAGAACCGCTGAAAAACTTAGAATACTTTATTACGTACGAAACGCTTAAGAAGCGATTGGATAAGAAGCTGACTTTCTATCGCGGTAGCCGTGTGGGTGGTGTGGCGTTTACCGATGCGTATTTGAATTCGGTGGTAAGCCAAACAGAGTTCAGCCTTAAAACAAATTATTTAGAGTTAGACTTGAAGTATGCAGCCGATGTGCTGAACAGTGTATTGTTCCGCTTTGCTTTCCGCAACGATAATATTCTGGTAAAGGTTATAGATAAACCAAGCCTCAACTTCCCTAAAATTTCTGATAACTGGCTTATCTTCCGCACGGAGTATGTATTTGACAATTGCATTGAAATAGCCACCAACATTCGCTACGGCTTGCGCTTTAAGGTATATGCCGAAGTGCAGAAGGAATTCCCGACCAAGAACAAAACATACAGCGGCAATTTTGATTTACCGGTTCCACAATTCAACAACAAAGTGCTTTCTATTTTCGGGTTCGATTTGCGCCATTACCTGAAGGTTTATAAGCAAATTATCTGGGCTAATCGCTTAGCTGCGGGTGCATCTTTCGGCACAGCTAAAATGATGTTTTATGCCGGTGGTTTAGATAACTGGATTACCGGCCCGCGTGCCGAGAAGTGGGATGCTACCACACCAATCAACTACAATAACAACTACGCTTTTCAAACATTGGCTACGCCTATCCGCGGGTTTAAACAGAACGCGCGCAATGGCGATAAGTTTGTAGTGCTGAACAGCGAGTTGCGCGTACCTATTTTTGCTGCGCTTATCAAGTCGCCCATCAAATCGGAGTTTATACGCAACTTTCAATTAGTGGCTTTTTTAGATGCGGGCACGGCTTGGGAAGGAGCTACACCTTGGTCGGGTAACAATCCGCTTTACAGCGAGCAATACCAAAACCCGATTGTAAACCCTTCGGTAATTGTAAAGTTACAGCGGTACAAGAATCCTATCATCTTTGGCTTTGGTCCTGGCTTACGCACATCGTTCCTCGGTTACTTTATAAAGTTTGATACCGCCTGGGGTTACGATGGCGGCACGCTCACCAAAAATCCGGCTTACTATTTTTCGTTTGCGTTAGATTTTTAAACCCTTTTGCGGTTGGTCAGGCGACCAACATCAGCAAGAACTCTATACTCTGCAAAAACACCCGTCTTTCCGGGCTGCCAGTCTTTAAGCAGCATTCCTCTATGCTTTAATGCGCGGTGTTTGCGTAGTTCCGGATCCTCAATTCAAAATGATGCAACTGCGGAAGAAATCCGGTTAAACGTGCTGCCTCTTCATGCCCCCCGACCAGGGAGTACTCTGTTTTGCGCCTCCACAGTTACTTACCACCTTTTGCCGGAAATAAATTTCGGAATTTTTTGAAAGAAGACAATACTAAGCGATAGAAAATTTGTTGATGATTAGGCGGCCACAGTTGTTTGGTAGATTGGAAAAACCACCCCCTGCCCCCGCCAGCGGGGGACAAGTAAGTCGTACCTGTTAACATTACACCCTGTGAACAGAATGGCGATATTTGTCCTCAGCTGGCGGAGGTGCCCGGAGGGCGGAGGTGGTAGTAGGAAATAAGAGAATCTTCCGAACAACTGTGGTCAGGCGGCCAACAGCAGCCAGATTTTGAGGGTCAAAATACAGATTGATGAATTACGGGTTAAACAAGAAAGATTAAAAGACTAAACGGACATTACGGGAAATTGAAAGTGGTTATGGAACCTGAGATTGAAGAGATAAAAATCTCAGGTTCTTTCAGGTAACCCCAGTTACACTTCTGAAAAAAGATTATCTCAAAAAGTAGTGATGTTCGGGTCTGTTTTCAGTTTCCCGTGATTGTCCTATTCCATTAAAACCTACCAAACCAATATGAAAACCTATAAAGAGAGAACCTATTTTATACAATCCCATCAACTGAAAATACTTGAAGAGATTAAGTCCTTACCACGAAAAAGACTTCATTATGTGGTGGGACAACAATCAGACCTCCACCCCAACCTGACCCTTCGAGAAATGAAAAATCTCATTAGAAGAGGTTTAAGACGTTATTTTCAAGAAACCTCACTCCAGTATCACCAAGGTCTGGAAAACGAACTGGTGAAGTTCTATTGTGTTTTTGAAACTAAAAAAGACTTCTTTCACTCTCAACATCAGAACAATGTGATAGATGTGGAGGTGGATATGGGTCTTCATTTTCACTTATTCCTGACCTCACCCGACAATTATCACTGGGTATCTTTCCCCCAGTTGATACATACCCTCTTTACCGAATTGACCTCTCTAAAACACAAACAGAGATGTCTTTCAGAGTATGACTATGTAAGTATTAAGGAACTGGATGACAACTTCATTCTCTACCACACTAAACAATTTATGTTCAGACCTACCTCCGAGATGGTGATGAAGAACATATAATTAAGGGTCTGACTATTACTGTGTCTTATAGAACTTCCAACCTTGACCTAATCCACCTGAATCAAAATCAATCATTACAAGTGAATCTATTCCTTTTTGAACTATGAATCTACCATATAAAAATTGAATAGTATCGTTGTTTACTGTATACAAAGATGGTTCACAAGAAATCGTTCCAAAATCATTACGACAAGGGAAAACTGAATCAACTGAAAAACGATAAGTAATATCCTCATTTTCTTTGAAAGGTGTTTGTTTTACACCTGATACATAATTCCAGATTGAGTCTCTTTTCCATGTTCCACATAAATCACAAGATGAATTGTTCTTATTGTTAGATGTATTATCCTTTTTACACGAAAACAAGGTGACAGTTAAAACCAATACTATCAGTTTTTTCATTTTATTATGTTTTACTTGTTATTAAATGTTTGTGTTTTAATCAATCTTAA
>CAMBIM010000166.1 GCA_945867505.1 Chitinophaga pinensis | reverse complement strand
GCTTAACTGTTTAGTTGGGTGTAGCATTGGAGATTTTGGAATGGTAATTTTGCTACAAGCCTATTATCCGAATACGCACATGGCTACGCAAATGTTGCTCGCTACTGTTGCCGGGTTGAGTACATCCGTACTACTGGAGACCATCATCTTAAAAGTGCGTGAACAGTTTGATTGGAAGAGTGCTCTTACTACGGCTTTCTCTATGTCTTTTATCAGCATGGTTACTATGGAAATAGCCATGAATATTTCAGACTTTATGGTCACCGGTGGCAAAGCAGCTTTCGATTCGCCCAAATATTGGCTGGCGTTTGGCGTGGCTGCTTTAGCAGGTTTTTTAGCTCCGTTGCCATACAACTATTACAAGTTGAAGAAGTATAACAAGGCTTGTCACTAAAGTGTTTAGATAACTGGTATTAGTTATTTGACGAAAGCGTTAGCCCGAAAAAGGCTTCTACTGTTTTGGCATCAATAGTGGTTTTAATTCCACGTTCAATAACGGAGTATGTGTAGTAACCAAACTGGTCAACTTCTTTTGCATAACCTTTTACCAACCTATCGTTAGCAAACTCGCCCGCATATTTGCCACCGGTGTTATTTTGCAACTCGCCATAGCCTATACGTTTTCCGTTGTACCCGCCAAAGTATGTTTCACCGGTGTTGCTTTTTTGCAGAGCTATGCCATCATTTAACTCGTTGTTGGCAAACATGCCTAACAAATAACTTCCGTTTTTAGATTTCAACCAACCAATTCCGCTCTTACCATTGTCTTTAAACTGTCCGCAGTATTCATCGCAATTGTTTTGTAATACCACATTGCCGCTAATAAATTTCCCATCTTCAAACTTGCCGGAGTAAATATTTCCGTTCAAAACCTGCAATCCATTTCCGTTTGGTTTTCCGGAACGTTTTTCTCCTTCATAGCGTTTTACATCCTGTTCTACTTGCTTATCTTTCATTAAAGTGAAAATACTTTTTTCAATTTGCTGACGTAGTTCGCTAGTCTGTTCGGTAAGTAAAAAGTGTTTAGCATAAAGCGAATCGCGTAGGTTAAACAGTTCTTCGTTGAATGGGTCTAAAGCGGCTATCCTTTTCATCTCTTCACGGTGTTTGCGAATGCGGAGTTTGGTTAATGGGTCTAGCTGAACTTCTTTGCCATCTGTTGTTTTTAGTTTATGCAGCACCGGATAATTGCGCAGCGTATCGGTAAATGAAAACAGATGGGTGTAATCGTTCGATAAATTGAACGAAGCATCAACATTACCGGCATCACTGAAAATTAAACCGCTTTCTTCCCGGTCGTAGGTTACGGTTCTTGCAGTAGGGTTTGCGTTGGTTGGTTTAATGCTGATGAATAGAACCGCCTTGTTGCGGTTGTGCGTAAGCGTAACGCTGTAGATTGGTTTTTTATCAGTATCGGTTACTTTATAAATGGTTTGGTAGACCCCTACTGTAATATCGTTTTGTGTACGGTCGTATAAAATTTCTTTTTCCTTTCCTGTTTTATCAATCAGTTTGCCCGATAAATAATCTTGCGCTTGCGAGTTAAGCGATACTAAGATGCAGAAGAGGAATAGAGGATTTTTCATAGCTATAGTTTATTCGCAGTTGGTTCCGTCTACTTTAATAATAGCACCATCATCGGTGTAATACAGATAAGGCACAGCGGTGTAGTTATCGCTGCCTTGTTTTAGTTTAAGAGTGCATTTGTATTTGTTGTAAGCGGTGGTTTTTTCTACTAAAACCAAATTGCTAACGTTTTTAAGTTCTGCATCGCTGCCAATAATTACTCCGCAGCCCGAAATCTTTTTGCCGTTTAAATCAATAGTCACTTTAGCTTCGGTAACTGCTACGTTGTTTTTTAATTTTTCTACAATAGGTTCTGTAGCAGTTACCTTTTTAGTAACTGCAGGTTTTGTAGCAGTATTTAAAACTGCGTTGTTTACCTTAATGGGTTCTTCAACAACAATTTTTTTCTTCACCGCAGTTGCATCGCTTTCTAAAATGGTATCAACTATTTGCTGAACGGGAGTAGATGATTCCGTACTTGTAATTTCTGTTTTCGGAATTTCATATACAGTAGCCGTTTGTTCGTTACTGATGATGTTGTTGTAATAGACGAAAGCTAAGCTCGCAACAATGAGCAACACAATGACTAACACAGCTTTGAGTGCGCGGTTATTCCTCTTAGGCTCTTCATGTAATTTTGCTATCGGTTCAGGTTGTTCTTCTAATTCAACAGCAGTTGTTACGGGTACAACTACCGGTTCATTCTTTTCAGGAATCTGTTTGCTTAGGTTTTCTACTTCATGCTTTAAGCGTTTATTCTCTTCGCCTATTTCAAGAATTTCCTGCTTTACTTCGTTGCGCACCTCGCGCACCAAATCAATAGTTTCTCTTTTATACTGTTCGGCATCTTCTTTTACTTGCAGAATTTCTTTCTTGATGTTAGCTTCGCTTTTTTCGCGCTCTGCTTTTTCACGTAGCGCTATTTCTCTTTCTAGGCGTTCGGTTTTATCGCGGTCTAGCTCCTCAATTTGTTTGCGGAGTAATTCCTGCCGCTGAAATTCTTTTTGGGTATCTTCTTTTGCGGCTAATTCTCTTTCAATGCGTTCTTTTTCTTCGCGCAGTTTTTCTAAACTTTGACTTTGGTCGGAGAGGAGTGTAAAAGCAGGCACGAAGAAAGGGTTGACAGCTCCGCACTGACCGCAAAAACGCTGGCTGAGTTCTAACTGATTGCTGCAGGTGCTGCAAAATTTCTTCATTGCCACGAAGTAGCTAAAAGAAAGAACCCCTAGGTAGCCTTATTTTCCACGAAGGGTAAAGTAAAAGTTGCTTCCGCTGCCCGGCAAGCTCTCTACCCAAATTTCGCCACCGTGTAACTCGGTGATTTTCCTGTTAATAGCTAAGCCTAAACCGTTTCCGGGGTATTCATCTACCCTGTTCAGTTTTTCGAACAGTTCGAATATTTTATGATAGTATTTCTTTGAAATACCTAAGCCGTTATCGCGCACGCAGAAGATTACGCTGCCCTCAAACTTATCGTAGCCAATATCTATAACCGGCTTCTTATCTTTCTTGCGGAACTTAAGTGCATTGTCAATTAACTGAAACAAAAGTTTCTCTACCAGTTCGCGGTCGGCACTTACATCGGGCAGTTCGGTAAAACTTATTTCGGCTTGTAGTTCATCTATGCGGGGCTTTAGTTGTTTAAGCACATCGGCTAAAACTAATTTCATAGAAACCTTTTGCAATTGGAAAGGATGTTCGTTTAAGCCTATAAACACTTTCAAATCGCTTAAAAGTTTTTCCATTCGTGCAGCAGCAGAATTGGCAAACGCGGCATACTCTTTCGCTTCTTCTACTTTCCCGTTTTTCAGACTTTCGGAAATTAATTGTACGTAATTAAGAATAGTGCGCACCGGTTCGCGTAAATCGTGTGAGGCAAGGTGCAATACTCCTTCGCTCGAAAAATTTGCATCATCGTTGCGCGCGGTTGGAACATTGTCTTTTTCGGTAGTTAGTTCGAAAGATAGCAACTGATAAAACTCTTCGCCTAAGTTCAATGGTTTAAAGCCAAACTGGACCGGTAGCTCCGAACCGTCTGCAATCTTTAACATACCTTGCGAAACTCTTTCGGCTAAAAAAGATTGCACCGAAATTTCGTTTGATGTGGTTTCATCGCTTTCAAAAACTTCTTTCAGCAGTTTGTTGCTGATGGTGCTTTGCTTCAGTTTTAAAATTTGCAAGGCCGGTTTGTTGGCCTGCACAATAGTATCGCCTTTCAAAAGCAAAATATTTTCGCTTAGGGTGTTCAGCAGCGTTACAAACGTTTCGTCTTTAAGCGCAGCATCGGCTTTTTCTTCTTTGGTTTTAATTCTATCCAACACAAACAGGTTGGCTTGCTCGCCATTCCAATCAATATCGCTAATGCGGATGGTTATGGCAAGGTTCTTCTTCGGCTTCAGTTCAATCTGTTCATCTTCTTCTGCCACGCGGTAACTCAAATGCTCGGCTAAGTGTTTCTTGATTCCTTCTTCGCCCAAAATGCTGTATGCTTTTGCGTTGGCATAGCGGATGGTGTTTTGTGCGTTAATTACCATTACACCGCTGTTCATCTTGTTCAGCACTTTATAAAGCGAAGTGTGCTGTGCCGAAAACTCGTTGTTAGCACTGTCTAACTTAGCTTCGGTTTCGCTTAGCTTAAGCGCATTTGCAATGGTCTTTTGCAGGTGGAACAAATTGATTTTGTTCTTTACCATAAAATCTACCGCACCGGCTTGTCCCGCTTGTTTTGCCGTATCCTCATCACCGGTTTCTGACAATAGAATACTCGGCACGTTTTCCTTTTGCATCAACTGTTTAAAGGCAGAAAAATTGTTCTGCTTCATCAGTTCGGCATCTAACAAAATAAGGTGGGGCTTGCGGTTTTTTAAATAGTTAAGGCCTTCGGTAATATCGCTGGCGTGGCTTAGGTTAAAGGCAAAGGCACTCACCTTGAGAAAACGCTGAATATCCTGCGCGCTTTGCTCATCGCTATCTAACAATAATATATTGCGGCTGCCTTGCATGGTGTTACAACAAAATAAACCCTATTTGTAAAAAACGCAAGTGCAGGTTGTGAACAAGGTAACGATTGAACATAAAAGTTTCACTTCCGCTTTTGTTTTTTAGTTTTATTACATGAAGAAGATTCTACTTCTTGTATTTGTTTCTTGCTACACACTATTTGCTACTTCGCAATCGTGCAACTCGCTTCGCTATCAGGATACTATTTTCAATAACGTTACTGTTACCACTTTTAAAGCCGGCACAGCTACACCACGAGGGTTGTTAGCACTTCCGCAGGATTTGTATTTAGATTTTTACGAACCTACTGGCGATACGTTGAGCAAGCGTCCACTTATTATCTTTCAGTTTGGTGGAGGCTTTACTATTGGCTGGCGCAGTCAGCCCGATATACCCGGATTTTGTAACTACTTTGCCAAATGTGGCTATGCCGTGGCAAGCATTGATTACCGCAATGGCTTAAACCCATTGGATACCAACAGCACTATTCGCGCCTATTATCGTGGTGTGCAAGATGAGCGTTCGGCTATCCGCTACCTTTGCCAGCGTGCACCGCAGTTTAAGTTCGATACTTCCTTGATTATCCTCACCGGTACAAGTGCCGGATGTTTTTGCGCCTTTGCCAATGCATTTACTACCGATGCTGATAGACCGGCTTCAACCTTTGGTAGTTTTCTTGAACCTGATGATTTAGGTTGTATGGATTGCTCGGGTAACAACGATTTCAACCAACACATTCCGCATATTAAAGCAATTGTAAACCAATGGGGAGCTATTATGGATACCAGCCTGATTGAAGCGGGAGAGAACACTCCCGTTATTTCCTTTCATGGCGACCAGGATATTTTAGTGCCCTACGTTTATGGCTATCCGTTTCAGTTGCCGGTGTTTCCGCAGGTGTATGGCAGTGTTCCCATTCACGAACGGCTTACTAATTTGGGAGTGCTTAATGTACTTCATCCGTTAGTTGGCTACGGACACGAACCCGAATTACTTAACCCGCAGGTTAACGATACTATTTACAATTACACGCGCCCGTTTCTTTACAGCTTATTAAAGCCCGTTACTTCTGCCATTACTGGAGATACAGTTGTTTGCGAAGGAACTACCGTTACTTATAAGGTAGCCAATACCAACGGTAGCAACTATTGTTGGTCAATTACAGGCAATGGAACTTTGGTGGCAGATAACAACAACACTATAACCGTGCTTTGGAATGTTACCGGTGCTGGTTCCGTTTCGGTAAAAGAACTAAACTATATTTTAGCTGAGGGAGAGGTGCAGAGTTTTCAAACGGAGGTAGTAGCTCCGGCACAAAGCAATTTCAGTTTTGTTACGAACGAATTAGAAGTGGCTTTTACTAATCTCTCCTCTGCGGCTTCCGGTTACCAATGGAGTTTTGGCGATAATACTTTTACGAGCGACACGAATCCCGCGCCTAAAAATTATGCAAGCGGTGGCACGTATCAAGTAACGCTTATTGCCGCTAATAGTTTTTGTGCAGATACTTTTGCTTCAACACTTACTATTGATAGCTGTCCTGTAGCAGACATTACTTATCAGTTAACCAATCAAAACGCTTTCTTTTATTCTCCGGTTACCAATACTGTTTCTTATTTCTGGAATTTTGGCGATGGCGACAGTGCGGCTGTTGGTTCTCCTAATGTG
>CAMBIM010000165.1 GCA_945867505.1 Chitinophaga pinensis | reverse complement strand
GGATATTTGAAGAACAGTCGTTTATCTATTTTCAATTTTAACTAAATGCGATTCGCTAAGTTTATATTTTCTGTGTTAATCATCTGTTTAGTCGTTATGGCTTTGTTGGAATATGCGTATCGCAACTATTCTACTTCTGCTGCACGTTTATTCAAACCCTATTTTGAAAAAGCGGAAACCGTAGAAACTATTTACATCGGTAATTCTCACATAGGAGTTTTTAACGGCATTTTTCCGCAAGGGGTAAAAGAAGTTGGCAATCTATCGCTTGGCGGACAGGATGTTTTTAGAATGTATACGGCTATTAAAACCGTTATACCCAAAAGCCCTGCACTCAAGAAAATTTATTTGGGCTTAGATTACGATTTGATTGGCTACAACCAAACCAAAAGCGGGCAGGAATATATTGACCGCGAGTATTACGAATTTACCGGTGAGTTGTATAACAATACACTGACCAACCGCCTCATGAGCCGGTCAATTTTTTTTCGCTCTAACCGCGATATTGCTTATTTGTTTAAGCGGAATAAAGGCGAGAAAGAAGAGTTAAATTTTATACCTGTGGCAAACAAACCAGTAGAAGAAGAAAAAAAAGTTGTTGATCAGGCGACCAACAACAGGTTAGTTGATACTTCTGCAACGTTAAAAACAGAAACACTGCTTTCGCATAAAACATTTAACCCGTTTATGTGCCGCAAGCGGGCAGAAGAACATTCGTTGCTTAAATTCAAACAAAAGAACATACCGGAGAATTTAGAATACTTGAACCGCATTGTGCAGTTGTGTAAGCAACATAATATTGAACTCGTTTTCTTCGACCCGCCAAAGACTGAATGCTATAAAAGCGGTTGCAGCAAAACAAACGTTGAACTTGCTAAACACACTATTGATTCGTTCGCTACAGCCAATAAAATTCCTTATGTCGATTTTTATAACGACACTACCTTTAATAATGATATGTTTGTAGACTACGACCACTTAAATTTAGTCGGAGTAAAGATTCTTTCCGATAAACTATCATTCAATAATCGAAAATAACTAAATTCTAAAATCTTCGTTTAGATTTATCGCGCTATAAAAACAATCGCGCTTGCTTTTTAACTCATTACCCTTTCTCATTTTCTTTCCGGTAGTAACCATTCTGTATTTTTTGCTGCCCTATAACCGCAGAATACTCATGTTGTTGGCGGCAAGTTGTTTTTTCTACATGTTCTTTAAGCCTGTTTACATTCTTATTCTGTTCGCTACTATTATTGTAGATTACTATGCAGGCATTTTAATTGAAAATGCTTCGGGGCCAAAACGAAAACTTTATTTGAGTTGGAGCATTGTAGCTAACCTTTCTGTGCTGGCCATTTTTAAATACTACAACTTTATAAACGGAAACATTGAGGGCATGCTCAATAGTTTTGGGGTAGATAATCCTATTCCTTACCTACAAATTTTGCTGCCCATTGGTTTAAGTTTTCACACTTTTCAGGCCATGAGTTACACCATTGAGGTGTATCGAGGCAACCAAAAAGCGGAGCGCAAGTTTATCACCTACGCGCTTTACGTAATGTATTACCCGCAATTGGTTGCGGGTCCCATTGAGCGTCCGCAAAATATGCTGCACCAGTTTTATGAGGAGCATAATTTCAGTTATGACCGCACCATTTCGGGCTTAAAGCAAATGCTTTGGGGTTTGTTTAAAAAGATGGTGGTAGCAGACCGGCTCGCCATGTTTGTAGATGTAGTGTTTAACGACCCGAACAATTACCATGGTATGCCGGTCATTTGGTCTATCCTGTTTTTTACATTTCAGATTTACTGCGATTTTTCCGGCTACTCCGATATTGCACTTGGCGCATCGCGCATTATGGGTATTGAGTTAATGGTGAATTTTAATTTGCCTTACATCTCCACTTCCATTAAAGAATTCTGGACGCGCTGGCATATTTCGCTCTCCACTTGGTTTCGCGATTATTTCTACATCAGCATTGGCGGCAACCGCGTAAGCAAACCGCGATGGTATTTTAATTTGCTGGCAGTGTTTTTAGTCAGCGGCTTGTGGCATGGTGCCAACTGGACGTTCATTATCTGGGGCGGTCTGCACGGAATGTATCAAGTATTTGGTCATTTAACAGCAGGCATACAACAAACTATTAAAAGCAAACTAAAACCTATAAGTTTTGTCATCACCGGTATAGAATGGGCGTTTACTATGGTATTAGTCATGTTGGCTTGGGTGTTCTTCCGCGCCAATAATGTGAACGATGCGTTTACTATTATCAGAGAAACTGCACATATTGAGAACCGTATATTATTTGGCATACCAATATTCACTCCGTTCTTTAATTTAAGCTGCGTAGCATCTATCATTATCCTATTTATCGCAGAATATATTTTCTATAAAAAATGGCAGCTAAAGTTGTTTCCGGCAAACCGAAAGTCTATGATGGTAGACGTAATTTTTTGCACGATGCTGATTTTGTGTATTTATATTTTCGGGATATTTGAAGAACAGTCGTTTATCTATTTTCAATTTTAACTAAATGCGATTCGCTAAGTTTATATTTTCTGTGTTAATCATCTGTTTAGTCGTTATGGCTTTGTTGGAATATGCGTATCGCAACTATTCTACCTGGGCTGCGCGTATATTCATACCATATTACCGAAATGCTCGTACGATAGAAACAATTTATATTGGCAATTCCCACATGGAGGTTTTATCTCTCGCAATTTCTGAAGAAATAAAAACAGTTGGCAACTTATCGCTTGGAGGGCAGGATATTTTTTTAATGTATGCAGCTATTAAAACCGTTATACCCAAAAGCCCTGCACTCAAGAAAATTTATTTGGGCTTAGATTATGATTTGATTGGCTACAACCAAACCAAAAGCGGGCAGGAATATATTGACCGTGATTATTACGAATTTACCGGTGAGTTGTATAACAATACATTGACCAACCGCCTCATGAGCCGGTCAAACTTCTTTCGCTCTAACCGCAATATTGAATACCTATTTAACTGGAATTTGAAAAAAAACAAGCGGATAAATTTTATCCCACTTAATAGTATACCGATGGGATTATATGCTGATACATCTTTACTACCGGCTTCACCTTCGCACAGGAAAGTGGATTCGTTTATGTGCCGCAAGCGGGCAGAAGAACATTCCATTTTAAAATTCAAAAGAAAAAATATATCCGAAAATTTAGAGTTTTTAGAACGTATTGTTCTTTTGTGTACGAAGTATAAGATTGAAATTATTTTGGTGAACCCCCCAAAACCAGAGTGCTATAAAAATTTTTGTAACAAAGATAACATCATATTTGCCAAGCATGTTATAGATTCGTTTACTTCAACCAATAAAATTCAGTATCTGGATTTTTATAACGACACTGCTTTTTTTAACGATGATTTGTATGTAGATGACGACCACTTAAATGCTATAGGGGCAAAAATTTTCTGTGATAAACTATTCTCTTACTAACAAACTTATTTTGTGAAAAAAGGAAAAATTATTCTACTGGTTGTTTTAGTAATGGCGGCTATTGCCGGTGCCGGTTTCTTTGGTTTAAAGTATGGTGTTGGTTTAATGCAAAATGGATTAGTAGCCAATTACCCAACCGTAAAAAATATTGTGCATGGTGCTGCTACAGAATTTGACAGCACGGCTACAATTACATTAACCAAAGCGGATGATGAAGCATTGTTCGATTACCTAAAAGGCGATTTGAAAAGCGATACCCTTCAATTTTCTATTCCTTATTATGGTCGCTACGCAGTTGATTTATCGTTCCGCAATTTTAGAGTATTTAAAAATGAAGAAGAGGCTGTTGAAGTTTGGTTGCCTGCTTGCGTTTTGCGCTACTGCGAATTAAAATTTGATGGACTAGTAGTAAACGGCAAACCAAGTGCTGCGCTTTTCAAAAGCGATAGTGGTACTGATATAAGAACGAAATTGTATGCGTATTTGATTCCAGTTATAGAGAATAATAAAGCCAATCAAAAAGCCGGGAAATTAGCGGCAACTAAAGCCCTGATGCTTTACTTTATGCCTTATAAGCTTGACTTAAAAGTTTACATAGCTAACCAACAACAAACCCTGCCTGTAGTACCAGGTGCTAACCAAACGGTGGATGAAGCTATAAAAGAGGCTTTCAACCCCTAAATCCCCTAATAGACAAAGACCAATTTTGTATTTTGGCTTTCAAGTCCACTTTTAGGCATTTGGGATGTTTTTAAAACTCTCTATACTTTTTTCCGTATCTCTAATTAGTTTTGAGAGTATTTAACCAAAGCTACATGAAACAACTCTTTACTATTCTGTTTGCTTTTACTTTCTCTGCGCTTGCTATATCGCAAGCTCCGCATAAATTTAACTATCAGGCAGTGGCACGTAATGCTTCAGGAAATATTCTGCCAAACCAAAATGTGTCGGTTCGGTTTACCATTCGTGATATTTCAGAAACCGGTCCGGTGCTTTATCAGGAAAAACAAAATCCTACAACCAATCAGTTTGGTTTGTTTACTGCCTTGGTTGGCGATGGCACTGTTTCAGTTGGCGATTTTACTACTATCAACTGGGGAGTTAATCCCAAATACATGCAGGTGGAATATGACCCTGAAGGTGGAAGTAATTATTTGATTGTTGGCTCTTCGCAATTGGTGAGCGTGGCTTATGCGCTGTATGCCGAAACTGCTGGCAATGGTGGCGGTAGTGGAGTTACAGGAGCGACTGGTGCTACCGGAGCAGATGGAGTTACAGGGGCTACAGGTTTAAACGGAGTAAATGGAAATACTGGCGCGACTGGAGCAACCGGTGCTGCGGGAAGTGGCAATATTCATGGCACACTTAATTATATTCCAAAGTTTACACCTGATTCTACTTCACTGGGGAACTCAAGAATTTTTGATGATGGGAACTATACAGGCATAAATACCAACACACCACAAGCACATTTGCATTTGCATGGCGATAGCGTAACTACCATGTTGTTTACTAATTCAACTGCGATTAATGGCTTCTCTATTTCGCAACTTGATTCTGGTACAATAGGTTTAATAAACAGCGAGAACAAAGATTTATTTATTGGCACTAACGCTAATGAACGTATTCGTTTTACTAAAGATGGATTGGTTGGTATTGGAATTGCGGAACCAACACACGATTTAGTTTTGGTAACGCAAACCGGTTCGCCAACTTCTATGCAAATTGTTTCGGCACTTACCGGGCAAACTGCTACCGATGGATTATTGCTCGGGCAAAGCGAAGCGTTTGGTACAAGTATGCTGATGAACCAAGAGAATAAAGGTCTGCTTATTGGAACAAACAATTTAGAACGAATGCGAATTACCGAAATCGGCAAAGTAGGCATAGGTCTTACTAATCCTACGCGCGAGTTAGTAGTATCGAACGCGTTTGACACTTCGAGTATTCAATTGGTTTCAAGTGTTACCGGTACAACTAAAACAGATGGTTTTGTTATTGGGCAAATGAGCAATGCAGGAGATATAGCCTTAATGAACTACGAAAACAAAGATGTATGGCTTGGAACAAACGCTACACCGCGCTTAGTTATTTCTCAAGATGGAAAGATTGGCATAAACGTTCTTTCACCAGTAAATGATGTAGTAATAAAGAGTGCTTCTTCATCGCCTTCAAAACTTCAAATAGTTTCCGACACTACCGGTGCAGGTCCGGTTAATGGGTTGGTGATTGGTCATATTTCTGCCAGTGGTGCTGCACAAATAATGAATTACGAAAATCAGCCCATCAGCTTTGGAACTTCGGCAACAGAAAGAATGCGCATTACTAATAACGGTAAGGTTGGAATTGGCTTAGTTTCTTCTTCGCCAACATACAATATTGATGCAGCGTTTAATACCGATGCTATACTTCGCCTGCGCGGACAAAGCGGAAATTTCAACCGTTCGCTTTTAATGCTGGATAAAACTGATGCTGCCACCGACCAAGCGGCTGTGCAATATAGTTTGAATGATTCGGCACAATGGTTAGTGGGAACGCTGAACAACAGCACTTATCGTATTTTTAATTTCAAGACCGGCAACGATGCTTTTTCTATTAATTACAACAACGATAATGTTGGGATAGGAACTCCTTCTGCTTCTGCCAAACTAGAAATAAACGGGCAAGTAAAAATTACCGGTGGCGGACCGGCTACCGGCAAAGTGCTTATTTCTGATGCCAATGGTTTGGCAAGTTGGGGCGAGGATAACCCGAAAAAAGGTTTTAGTTCCTTCAGCAATTTTGGCTTGTTG
>CAMBIM010000164.1 GCA_945867505.1 Chitinophaga pinensis | reverse complement strand
TGGTTACTTTTGGTAGTTACATAAAACTCATACAGGCTTCGCGTTTCAAAATTATCGAAGCACGGAAACCAAACTCTGCCATAGTTATGCGGGTCCGCCAGAAAGCTTACCCCAATATTAAAAGCGTGTGTGCCCGTCCAGTAAAAGCCGCCAAAATCATTTGCTGCACGGTAAGGATTGCCGTGGTAGAAGACCTGAATAGTGGCTGTATCGTTGGTGTTGAGGTAAAAAAGCAGGTTAATATCTAACACCGAATCGTTGTAAGTAAAAGGGGCTGTGAAGGTGTTTACTTTTATAGAGTCTACCGTTAGTTTGAGCAGGTCGAGGCGAATTCCTTCTACACCATTCTTCTTGGCTTTGATTTCAATAGTGGCATTGCCTCCTAAAACCTTGGTAGTAAAGTCCGATAAATCAAGATTCAATTTGTAAGAGCGAATATCAATGGTATCGCCCCGCAAATCTATAGCCTGAATAAAATGAAAAGCTAAAAGAAGAAAGGGGAGGAGAATACATTTTTTCATGAAGCGAAACTTTGTGTTACCATCTCATTTTCATTCTGTTTAACACTAATACCCCAAAATCTTCAGCATACTTTCAGCCGTTTGTTCTTCGGCAAATACCTTGTAGGTAAATTCGTTCTTGCGCTTTTCATCCACCAAAATATGCGGAGGTGAAGGCAACAAGCAATGTTTAATTCCTCCGTAGCCGCTTAGTGTATCTTGGTAAGCACCGGTGTTGAAGAAGCCCAGATAAAGTTTTTCGCCCGGTTTTATTTTAGGCAGATAAACCTGATTGATGTGTGCATCGCTATTGTAGTAATCGCCCACATCGCAGGTAATGCCGCCAAGGTTTACATGCTTGTAATCATCATCCCATTTATTGATGGGCAACATGATAAAGCGTTGTGATAAACCCCAAACATCGGGTAGGTTATTCATCAATGAACCATCCAACATATACCAGGTTTCGCGGTCGTTTTGATGTTTAACACCTAATACACCGAAGATGACACAACCGCTTTCGCCAACCGTGTATGAGCCAAACTCGGTGAAAATATCCGGTTCGTCTACGCCTTCGTTGTTGCAGGTAATCTTTATCTGCGAAATGATTTCGTTAATCATGTATTCGTAATCAAAATCTGCCGCTAACGAATGTTTAATAGGCATTCCTCCACCAAGATTGATGGTGTTTAGCTCGGGACAAATCTTTTTCAAATCGCAATACACGCCTAATGCTTTGTGAAACTCCGTCCAGTAATAGTTTACATCTTTAATACCGGTATCAATAAAGAAGTGAAGCATCTTCATCTGCAAATTCGGATTGTCCTTTATTTTCTGTTCGTATAGCGGAAGGATATCGTTATAGCGAATACCCAGGCGAGAAGTATAAAATTCATACTTCGGTTCTTCTTCGGCAGCAATGCGCATACCTATGTTCATGGGTTCGGAAATTGAACTGTATTTATCTACTTCATCCAAATTGTCAAGCACCGGTATAATGTTTTTAAATCCATTATTAAATGCTTCAATAATTTTATTGATGTAGGCATCGCTCTTAAAACCGTTGCAGACAATGTATTGCTCTTTCTTAAACTTCTTGCGCTCCTCCATGCGCTTGATAATTTCAAAATCGAAAGCAGACGATGTTTCCAAGAAAACTTTATTCTTCAATGCTTCTTCTAACACAAAAGAGAAGTGCGAACTTTTAGTGCAATAGCCATAGTGATAATCACCACTGTAATTGTTGTTGGCTATAGATGAATTGAATAATCTGCGCGCCTTTTGTATCTGCTGAGTAATTTTAGGAAGGTATGTAAGACGTAACGGAGTACCGTATTGGGCAATAATGTCCATCAGCGGCAAATCGTTCCAGAAAAGCGTGTTCTTTTCTTCTTTAAAATCGCGCTGCGGAAAATCAAAAGTTTGATTGATAAGGTCGCGGTATTTTTGTCGTTTGTTCATTTCAAAAAAAATTGTGAGCGAAAGTATATTTTAGGCGCGATTAAAAATGATATTTTTTTGATAGCGATGCTTCGACTTCGCTCAGCATGACACAACCGAAATAATGAACTTAGAACAAATCTTAAAGCAATCTACCGCAGCTATTTTTAAAGCAGAATTTGGAGCAGATGTTTCGTTAGATAGCGTAACCATAAATATTACCAAGAAAGAACACGAAGGCGAATATACCATAGTGGTTTTCCCTTTGACTAAAATTTCCAAACTCTCACCGGAGCAAACAGCAGAATTGTTGGGCAATAAACTGCAAGAGCAATCGGGCATTGTAGCTAAGTTTAATGTTATAAAAGGTTTCTTGAATCTATCGCTTACCGATGCTTATTGGTTGGGCCGATTAAGTGAAATTGCCAACAACAAAGCCTACGGAACATTTGCAGCCAACCACAAAAAGGTGGTGTTGGAATACTGCGGACCAAACACCAATAAGCCATTACACATCGGTCACGTAAGGAACATGTTGCTTGGTTTTAGCATGAGCGAAATATTGACTGCTGCCGGTTACGATGTAACTAAGGTGAACATTTATAACGACCGTGGAATTGCTATCTGTAAAAGTATGGTGGCTTATCTGCGCTATGGTAATAATTCTACGCCTCAATCAACCGGTATTAAAGGTGACCACTTTGTGGGCGACTGGTATGTAAGGTGGAATGCAGAGGCAAAGAAAGAACTGGAAACCATCAGCGGTTTGAAAGGCGATTTTGATGAAGACCAAAAACAGACTACCCTTTTTATTGAAGCACAGGATATGCTTTTAAAATGGGAAGCACACGATGCCGAAACTGTTGCCCTTTGGAAGAAGATGAACGGTTGGGTATATGAAGGATTCCAACAAACATTCAAGTTGATTGGTGCAGATTTTCAGAAAGATTATTTCGAAAGCGAAACTTATTTGCTGGGTAAAGATATTGTGGACGAAGGATTACAAAAGAACGTTTTTAAAAAGCGCGATGATGGTGCGGTAATAGTTGACCTTACACCTGATGGATTGGATGAAAAGGTTTTGCTGCGCAGCGATGGCACTTCGGTTTACATTACACAGGATTTAGCAACCGCACAACTTCGCCATGAAGATTTTAATATGGAGAAGATGATTTATGTGGTGGCTAACGAGCAGGATTATCACTTTAAAGTATTAAAGCTTGCCCTGCAAAAACTGGGTAAGCAATGGGCCGATGGTATTTATCATTTAAGTTATGCTTTGGTAGAATCGCCAACCGGCAGGTTTAAAAGCCGCGAGGGTAAGACTGCCGATGCCGATGATTTGATTAGCGAAGTATTGCGCATTGCCGAAGAAAAAACAAAAGAGCTGGGTAAGATTGAAGGCTTTACCGAAGAAGAAGCCAACGCACTTTACAAAACCATAGGGCTTGGTGCCTTAAAGTATTTTGTGCTGCGCGTTAACCCTTACAAGAAGATAATTTTTAACCCCGAAGAGAGTATTGATTTCCACGGGCACACGGGTCCGTTTGTGCAGTATACTCATGCTCGTATAAAGGCGATAATGCGGAAGGTAGGCGAAACCCCGAAAGGGTTTGAAACCCTTTCGGGGTTAGGTGATGTTGAACGAGAGTTGATTATTCACTTAACTGAATACGAAAATACCGTTCGTGCTGCTGCCGAAAAATACGACCCGAGCGAAATAGCCAACTATGTTTATTCGCTGGCTAAATTCTACAACAAATTCTACCACGAGTGCCCAATACTTAACGCTGCAACATCAGAAGAAAAGACATTCCGTGTGGCTTTATCCAACCAAACAGGCATTCTAATTAAGAAAGCAATGAAATTGTTAGGTATTGATGTGCCGGAGAAGATGGAGAGCCTTTAAAATACAGTGCTTTTATAAAGCAGTTGAGGAGTTTAATTCTTTAACAAGTGTAGCAGCGTGCTTATTTTATCGTGAATGTTTTTACGCTCTACTATAAAATCGAGAAAGCCGTTTTCTACCTGAAACTCCGAAGTTTGAAAACCTTCAGGTAGTTTCTTCTTCATAGTTTCTTCAATTACTCTTGGTCCGGCAAAGCCGATGAGTGCACCCGGTTCAGCAATATTAAAATCACCCAACATGGCAAAAGATGCAGTAACACCACCGGTAGTTGGGTTAGTGAGTAAACTAATATAAGGCAGTTTTGCATCGGCTAATTGATTCAATTTAGAAGCAGTCTTAGCCATTTGCATCAACGAGAAAGCACTTTCCTGCATTCTTGCCCCACCGGTTTTGGAAATAATGAGGAGAGGAAGTTTATGCGCTATGCAGTAATCTATACTGCGCGCAATTTTTTCGCCCATTACAGAACCCATGCTGCCGCCAATAAAACGGAAGTCCATAGCCGCCACCAAAAGTTTATGCTCATCGCACTCGCCCACGGTTACACGAATAGCTTCGTGCAGCCCGGTAATTTCCATCGTATCTTCAATACGGTTTTGGTAAGGCTTTAAATCAACAAACTTCAAAAAGTCTTTGGGTATTAAATCATCAAACAACTCTTCGTATTCACCTTCGCCATAAATTATTTTGAAATAATCTTCGGCATCTATCTTTTCATGGTAATTACATTCCGGGCAAACGTGCAGGTTATCTTTAAGTTTAGTCACCAGCATAGTTGCCTTGCAGTTGCCGCACTTGTGCCAAACGCCTTCAGGTGTTTCCTTCTTCTCTTCTGTAGAAGTTTGAACACCTTTACGAAAACGTTTCCACCAAGGGACTTGCTGCTCGGTCATTTACTAAGCTATTGTAACTTCTTTCGAAAGATACACATCTTGAATAGCGTTCAACAATGCTACACCTTCTTTCAATGGACGTTGGAATGCTTTTCTTCCGCTAATTAATCCCATACCACCAGCGCGTTTGTTGATGATTGCCGTGGCTACTGCTTCTGCTAAATCTGTAGCTCCGCTTGAAGCACCACCAGAGTTAATTAAACCAACTCTGCCCATGTAGCAGTTAGCTACCTGGTAACGAGTAAGGTCAATTGGATGGTCGGTAGTTAAATCTGAATAAACTTTCTTGTGCGTTTTACCAAAGTTAAGCGCGTTGTAACCACCGTTGTTCTCCGGCAATTTCTGTTTAATAATATCGGCTTGAATAGTTACGCCTAAGTGGTTTGCCTGACCGGTTAAATCGGTAGAAACATGGTAGTCTTTGTCCGAAGTTTTGAAAGCAGAGTTACGGGCGTAACACCAAAGTATGGTTGCCATTCCCAATTCATGCGCGTATTCAAACGCTTTAGCTACTTCTACAATTTGGCGTTTAGATTCTTCGCTACCAAAGTAAATAGTTGCACCAACTGCGGTGGCACCCATATTCCAAGCATCTTTAATAGTACCGAACATAATTTGGTCGTAAGAGTTAGGGTAACTCAAAAATTCGTTGTGGTTTATTTTTACAATGAACGGAATTTTATGCGCGTATTTACGGGCAACAATTCCTAACACGCCATAAGTAGTGGCAACTGCATTGCAACCTCCTTCTATTGCCAGTTTAATAATATTCTCCGGGTCGAACATAGGAACGTTAGGTGCAAACGATGCACCTGCACTGTGCTCAATACCTTGGTCAACCGGAAGAATAGAAACATAGCCGGTGCCACCTAAACGGCCGCTATCGGCAATGTGTGAAAGACTGCGCAAGGTCTGAATGTTGCGGTTAGAATCTTTCCAAATGGAATCTATAAATTTTTTGTTCGGCAGATGTAACGAATCTTTCAAAATAGTTTTCGATTCGTGGTTAAGCAGGTAGTTGGCTTTGTCGTCACCTAAAAGTTTGGCAATGTCGTCTCTTTTCATGTTTTTAAAAATTTGAGAAGCGAATGTAAAAAAAGGAGGCAAACTGGCTTATTGTAAAAACTTCACCACTTCCGTAATAAACTCCAGCTGCTTTTCGGCATGAACCCAATGCCCTGCACCTTTTATTTCTACCAATTCGTTATTCGGAAATAATTCCTGAATAATCGCATAGCCATCGGCATTTACATACGATGATTTTTGCCCCTTTATAAAAAGAGTTGGATTCATAAAAGGAGTTGAAGAAACCACTCCTTGCGAAATTTCTCCGTAATGCTTGTGTAGTGATTCGAGATTAAACTTCCATTCAAAATGTTTTCCTGTTTTATCTCTGCTCAATCCTTTTAATAAAAACTGAACAGTTGTTTCATCATTATCCAGTTTTGTGCGAAGCACTTTTTCTATTTCATCTCTTGACTTCGTTGTATGAATATTGGCAGCAAACAGAGCCGCAAATACATCGCTGTGTCTATCT
>CAMBIM010000163.1 GCA_945867505.1 Chitinophaga pinensis | reverse complement strand
TTCAGGCCCGCAATAAAACCCATGGGCAATCTTCCGGCAAGAAAAATTTCAAACAGCAAAGTGCTGTTCAGCATCTTCAATGTTTTCGGGTCATTTACTTTTCTCCATTCGCGGTATTGTTCCAGTAGTTCGGTGTTGCTCATTACTATGTGTTAAGGTGTTAAAGTATTATTGTTTTAAAGTTGGGTGATTATAGTTTGCTCAACAAATCTATTAAAGTAGTGTTCAGTACCTGCTTAGCTTCTTCAAAATTTTCTTCTCCTGTTGCCAAATTTCTTTCAATCACACACAATTGATAAAAGCTTTGTTTCTCGAATAAGCATGGATATACAAAACCCAGACCATCACCTGTTTCGCAATCCGCTTTGTATTTTTCTTTACACAACAGAAAAGTCTCTTTATCAGAATAGTTATTTACCGTTACGCCTACTACTTTCTTAAACGGAACAAACACATCCATATAAGCATTGGCAAGATTGATGAAACCACCACGCAGATGCGGCACATCTTCGCGGTTGATTAAATTTAAATCATAATGGTCTTTCCATTCACCATGCAGCATCATTCCAAAATCTCCGGGCTTTTCGTTGACAATGTTCAGCACGCTGCCTATGGCAATTTCTTCTTTATAACTATTACCGAAACCAACCTTCAACGCCAAATGATATTTCTGCTGCGTTAAAACCCTGGTGAGTTTGTAAGTAGTTTGATAAACACCCACACCGGTCTCTAGCACATCCACTTCGTGATGAAGAATTTTTGTGGAATGAAGAAACTTAAAACTTGAATGCACTTGAAGCGATGCAGAGAAGCTTTCAAAGAAACCTTTTATATCATTTAAGGAAGAAACGCATAGTAGTAATTTCATAGACTCGATATGATAATATGAGGATATGAGAATATGATAATTCGGGGGAAGTTGGATGTTTTCATTCTCAAATACTCATTTCATCAAATTCTCTAATTAATTACTGATTGCTTCCAATAAAAACTTATTCATTTTCATTCCTGCTTTAAAGTAAGAAAGGATGAGCGTATCTAAATTATCACCGGTAATGTCTTTGCGGGTAAGTTGAGCATGATACCAAAACTGTTTATTGGAAATAAACGGTTGTTCTTTTTCAAACTCTTTGTATTCAGCCGGTAACACTTTGTTTTTATCGCCAGATAGCGTTTTGTATTTTTCTTTAAACGCTTTGTCGTTCAGTATTTTCTTGAACGCAGCATTGTTGTAATAAATCTCCTGACGGATTTTTGCCAACTGCTCCTTACTTACTTCATACTTGCCACCGCCTACTAACAACTCTTTAGAACCAATGTGAATGTAAAAGCCGGGGTAATCAACATCCTGCGTACCTTTGCGGCTGAACACAGCCGCTACATTATTCTTGTAAGGCGATTTGTCTTTTGCAAAACGTATGTCGCGGTTAATGCGGAATATGTTTTTGTGAATCTCTCTATTCAAATCTGGGAAATCATTCAATAGCTTTTCGTTTAAGTCTGTTACCAACTTCTTAAACGGAACTTTTACATTATTCTCATAACGCTCGCGGTTAACATCAAACCATTCTTTGTTGTTGTTCTTACCTAATTCATCGAAGAATTTGAAGAACGCGGGAGTAAAGTATTTCATTCTTATAATTTATTCTGTTAATGCCTCACCGGTGCTGTTAATTACATTCTTTCTTCCCGCTCCTGCATCAGGAAACTTAACCTGAAAAGTGCTGAAACGTAAATCGGGCTGATAAAAATCGGTAGAAGTAATTTGCGCACCGCTTTCAAAAGCGTTGTTCATATCGGTGTAATCGTTCTTTCGTGCTTCCCATGTTTCAGCATCGCTGCGTGTGCGGATGATATAACCATGCTTAACCAAGTCTTTTATTTTTTCTTTATCGCGGGTAGCATCATTGCGCTTTACAAAAGCAGCTTCGGGTTTTCCCGGCTCGCTGTATACAAACATTACTCTGCCTTTAAGCGCAGTATGGTTTACAAGATAACTATCTACCGCTCCGCCTTCCATAATAAAAACGACTTTACCTCTGCTTTCGTTTAGCAAAGGCCAGGCATTCTTTGTTGCCATTTCATCTAAGGTTGTAAAGTTTCCACGAACAGCATCGGGAGTAATTAGTCCTTTTAATTCGTTACCGAAAACACTTTTAATTTCAGAATCAATACTGTCGCACTGCGCTAAATCAAATTTAATTCCGCGTTTAAACCCTGCAAAACGAAGCAGTCCACTTTCATCGCCCGGTGCACCATCTTTACTTTCAATGTTAATGAACATAGGTAAGTGGTTGGGGTGTTCATCGCTCCACTTTTTTAATGCCACTAACGATTGTTTGAAAGTGTAATAATTGGTTTCGTAGTCTACATCTTTAATATGCAATACTTTTAAACCGGGCTGCTTCAATTCTTCAACTCCAGACTTTTGTTTTAAGCCATGGATGAACGCATTGATTTTTCTCTTGTAATAAAAGCCGCCTTTAGGGTCGGGGTTAATATCAATTTCTAAACCGCGAACATTAAAGTATGTAAACTGCGAATCGAAAGGCAGATGACCGTAATCTAATGCAATGGGATTATTCTCTTTACCCAATTTGTCTTTTACTTTCAACAAGAATTTTATCTCTTTTTCAGAAGGACGTTTCTTATAGCTATTGTGGCTGGCAATAATTTGAATTTGATTCAGCCGTAAAGTGTTGTCCTGCGAATAAATAGCGAAAACAAAGCTAAGAAAGAGGAGAGTGAAAAGATGTTTTAGCATACGGAGCATAAGAATAAAAAATCCTGCGGGGTAATGATAGAAATTGATAAAACTTTACAAATCCTTGTCATGCTTTTCTATCTTCACCCAACAATCCTTTTGCATGAAAAATCTTCTACTTCCCTTCTGCTTATTCTTTGCTTTGTTGGTGGGGGCACAGCCTGTTCAAGAGTATTTCTTTAACAATAGTTTCAACGGAACCAATAGCGGACCCACATTAACCGAAACTTTATCTTGCGGTGCAGCTACCGGTGCGTATGGTACTGATTCTATTATCACATCATCAGGTTTATGTTCTGTATCTAACGCTTTTTGCTTTGGTGCCGGTGGAGGAATGGTTTATCCTAATAGCAACATTACCGGTAATGACAGTATTAACTTGTTCTTTAAGTTTAGCACATTAGGCGGTTGGAGTCGTATTATTGATTTCTCGAATAGCGCAGCAGACGCAGGAATTTATTTGCTTGGCAATTGTCTTAATTTTTTCCCTAATGGCAATGTAGGCCCATGTCCTAATTTTCAACCTAATACTTATTACCTCTATACTTTTGTAAGAAACGGCTCCACTAATATTATATCAGTATATGTAAATGGAGCATTATTTGGCACTTATAACGATGCAGGAAATATTTATCGTCCTTCAACTAATTCATCTCCTATTATTTTCTTTCGCGATGATAATGCGGTGCCTTGCGAAAATAAAGCGGGATGTGTGAAATATGCCTCGGTAAGTGCCGATACTTTATCGGCTGCCGAAGTAGATTCTATCTGGATAAACATTTGCAATATTTCGCTGCCACCTTGCCAGGCGGCAATATCTTATCCCGGTAGCCCATACAGCAATACGGTCAGCAGTGCCCAGCCTGTTACATTAGCAGGAACAACAGGTGGCGCTTATTCTTCAACAACCGGGCTTACACTTAACCCTGTAACAGGTGATATTACACCGGGTACAAGCGCACCGGGTACTTATACGGTTACATATGCCGTTTCCGATTCGGGAGTGTGCAGTAACACTACAGCTACCGCCAGTATTACAATCAATGCGTCTACAACAATTAACTGTAGCCCTAATGGCAACACGTTAATTTTTACTAATTATGATGGAGGGATATTAAACATCAACGTAGATGTAAATATTCCAAATCTTAAAATTGGAATAGTTAGTTATGAGAATGCGCTTATAAATATTACCGGCCCTTATGCGGGTAATGTAACTAAGGTGGTATATGCGGGTTACCAAGGCACTAATAACAATTGCAATTTCACTACACCCATTAATGCTACTGCTATTACTGGGGTGTCTTCTTCAATTTGCACCATTAACCAGTTCCCTAATGCTACTCTTAGCAATCCGAATGGATACCTATACATTATTTGCGCTTACAGTTGCGATGTAACAACTAATCAGGGTGGATGCAATACAATAGACCAGATTGTAGATTATTTCAATACACAATTGGGCGGAACTATCTACTCGCTTAAATCACGCTATTGCTGCTGGCTTAACAGCGAGAGCTATAATGTTTCTGCTTTAAGTAACAGCTGTTGTGTAAGCTCAACACCTACGGCCAGTATAGTTTACAGTGGTTCTCCTTATTGCAAATCTGTTGCATCTGCTCAAAACGTAAGTTTAACAGGAGCCAGTGGCGGCAGTTATGCGGCATCTCCAGCAGGTTTAACTATTGACGCTGCTACCGGTGCGGTTACACCTAATACGAGTAATATGGGAACGTATACTGTAACATATACCGTTCCCGGTTGTCCTGCATTCACAACTACATCATCGGTAAGCATTACTGCTGCACCAACTGCTTCGGTATCCTATCCTTCTACTTCTTTTTGCATAGGGGAATCACCACAGCAGGTAACTGTAACCGGTACAAACGGGGGAGTATTTAGTGCAAGTAGCGGATTGTCGATTAATGCTAATACAGGCGCTATAACCCCAGCAACAAGCGTAGCCGGTAACTATACGGTTACATATACAGTAACGCCATCGGGTAATTGTTCTCAGTTTACTACTTCAGCTTTGGTTTCCATTGATTCCGCATTGCATACAGTGCTGTCGGCATCTATTTGTAATGGCGCCTCTTATACCTTCCAATCACAGGTTATAGATACAGCCGGAACTTATTCGGTAACGCTTACTTCTTCATCCGGTTGCGATTCTATTGTTACACTTAATTTAGGCTTATATTCAGAGCCTATCGTTAATGTTACTTCCAGCGATACTATTTTCTGTGCCGGTGATAGTGTTCAGATTTGTGCTACATCATCTTTTACTGCATATCTGTGGAATGTGGGAGGAGCCGGTGAATGTTTTTTTGCAAAAAGTGCAGGTAACTATTATGTAACGGTAACTGATGCAAATAACTGTTCTGCTCAGTCATCCCATCTTGCCATCGGGGTGTATCCTATTCCTTCTGTTTCGGTGAGTGTTAACGGAGATACTTTACAAGCGTTTAATGCTGTTTCTTACCAATGGTATTTAAATGGTTCTGCAATTTCACAAGCGCAAAATGCTACTTACATTGCACTCATTCCCGGTTCATATCAAGTGCAGGTAAGTGATTCTAATGGGTGCAAAGCTATTTCAAATGACATTCAAATCATTTTAACTGGTTTACAAGAAGTTGTTGAAGATGAGTTTAACGTTTATCCGAATCCTACACAAAACGGAAACATCATGTTTACTACAGGTGCAGAATACTTAGGTAGTGAATTTGAAATATTTAATGCAGCAGGGCAAATTGTTATTAAGTCAGAAATAAAGACCCGCCAGTTTGAAATAAACTTAAGTGCTGAGCACGGAATTTATTTCATGCGTGTAAACTCGGCACACAAAACTGTGATAAGAAAGCTTATTCACTTGTAAGAGATTTTAAGCCAAAGCTTCTCCTTCGCTGGTTGCTCTGTATTTGGCAATTTGTTTATGCATTACTTTAAACCAAAGAGGTGGAAAGAGTGCTAAAACCATCATTCCTGGATAACCTGTTGGCATTTGAGGGCTGTAATCGAAATGGCGTAACACTTGATATTTACGATTAGCCATATAATGATGATCGCTATGACGGGTTAATTCAAACAACATTATTCTTCCTATTGGATGATTGCTGTTCCAGGAATGCACCGGCATTACTTTTTCATAGTAAGCATCCTCAATCTTTTTTCTGCGCAAACCATAGTGCTCAATGTAGTTTACTGTTTCAAGTAAAAGGAAACCAATTGTAGCTGCCCCCACAAAATATAACATCACCTGCCAGTTCCAGATAAGCGAAATGGCAATCAGCATAGCTACCTGAATAACTTGATACACCAGCATTTCGTTATGAATGCCCCAAAAACTTTGTTTAGTTTTCTTTAATCGTTCACCTTCAATATGCCAAGCCGAAAGCCAGCTATTGATAACCGAACGGAAATAGAAAGCATAAATATTTTCACCAAAGCGAGAAGAAGCTGGATCTTCATCGGTAGAAACATTTTTGTGGTGACCTCGATTGTGTTCTATAAAGAA
>CAMBIM010000162.1 GCA_945867505.1 Chitinophaga pinensis | reverse complement strand
AGAGAGACCTTCCAGGTTTTAAAAACCTGGAAAGTCTGTTTGCAAGTTTACTTAGCAGCAGCTAAACGGTTGTTTACTTCTGCCCAGTTAATTACATTGAAGAAAGCAGTAATATAATCCGGTCTGCGGTTTTGGTAATTTAAATAGTAGGCATGTTCCCAAACATCTAAACCAAGAATTGGTGTGCCTTTGCACTCTGCAATATCCATTAAAGGATTATCCTGATTAGCGGTTGAACAGATGGCTAATTTACCACCGGTAGCACAAAGCCAAGCCCAGCCCGAGCCAAAACGCGTAGTAGCTGCTTTAGTAAATTCTACTTTAAAATTATCGAACGAACCGAAAGCAGCATCAATAGCCGTGGCTACTTCACCCGTTGGTGCGCCACCTGCGTTAGGAGCCATAATTTGCCAAAAGAAAGAGTGGTTCCAATGTCCGCCACCATTGTTGCGCACAGCAGGAGCAAGTTTTGAAATGTTAGCCAGAATTTCTTCTAACGATTTGCTTTCCCATTCAGTGCCGGCAACAGCCCCATTCAAATTAGTAACGTAAGCGTTGTGGTGTTTGCCATGGTGAATTTCCATAGTGCGCGCGTCAACATGTGGTTCAAGAGCTGCAAATTCGTAAGGTAAAGTCGGTAATGTAAATGCCATAATATTTAGTTTTAAGTTTTAGAGAATGATTTTGAGAAGGCGAATGTAAAACTTGTATTTACATTCTCGAATTTGCTAATTCTCACATTTATCTCTTCTCCTTAAAAAACTGTGTGAGCAAACTGCCGCAATCGTTCTCCATAATTCCGGTTACTACTTCAGTTTTGGGGTGTAACACTTTGCCTTGCATTAAACTGTAACCTGCTTTTATATCGTTGGCACCATAAACCAAGGTGGAAATACGCGCCCACTTTAAAGCAGAGGCACACATTAAACAAGGCTCAAGCGTTACGTATAAAGTGCAGTTCTCTAAAAATTTTGAACCCAAATAATTTGCTGCGGCAGTAATGGCAATCATTTCGGCATGGGCAGTTACATCTTTCAGCCTTTCGGTTTGGTTGTAGCCTTTACCAATTATTTTGTTGTTGCTAACTACTATTGCGCCTACAGGCACTTCGTCTTCCTCGTAGGCGTATCCGGCTTCTTTCAAAGCCAGCTTCATAAAATATTCATGGGTAAACATTCCTTCCATAAACTCAAACTTTAATCTTCCTGTTCAAAATAAAGAAATAGCCGATGACCGATGGTACAACCAAATTGATTAGCCAAACCATCATTACGGCACTTAACACGCCAAGACTATTGGTAGAATCGGCAAACACGTATAACGCAGTTCCTCCTCTGTAACTTAAATCAATAAAAGGCATCATGGGCGAAAAAGTTTGGGCTACCAAAAACACTCCGCTGTTAATCAGCATTAGCCAGAAGTTACTGCTCACCCCAAAGAACAGCATTAGCAAAACATATTGCAAAAGATAAACTCCAAACCGAACAAACGAAAGCAGAAGCACTTGCAACTGCGTTAACATGCTGGGTAGTTCTTCTTCGCCAATAACAAGACTATGTTTTGCAAGAAATGAATTGGAGGAAATAAGTTGATTCAACAAATCAAACCGAAAGTAAACTAGCAGAAACACCACAGCCACGCCAATAGTTATTCCATAAAAAAACGAGTTGCCGCTCCACACAAACACAAAAAATACACCCGCCACCAAGGTGGCAACCGACTGTGCAATGCCACCAATAGAACTTAAGTAAAATATTTTGGCTTTATTTTCTTCGCTCACAAACAATACTCTGCCTACAAACTCACCGGATCGTCCGGGGGTTACAAAGCCAAGCGTAACTCCGGCAATAATTGATTTTAGTAAATGCGGAAATGGCTCTGCACTTTTAATCAACAATCGCCATTTTATGGTTTCTAAAATCCAGTTAACCGGCATCAGTAAAATGGCAACTAAAAAAAGGTAGGAGTTTTCTGTTTTAAAATTAAGAAGAAAGAAATCAGCTTGTTGTTTGAAATTGTTTTTCAGAAAAAGTCTATCGGCAATAAACCACACCATTAAAACAAAAAGACTAAGCTTAAGTGCCACCAAAAACTTTTGATTTCTGAAAATATTCACGCGCTAAACTTAGTATTTTACATTTACGACAGAATGAGCAGCAAAAAACAAATCATCCTCGGCATTGACCCCGGAACCATTGTGTTAGGCTACGGAATTATAGAAGTGGAAAAGCAAAAAATTACCTTATTGAGCATGGGTGTTATTCAACTTTCTAAATACGAAAACCCGTTGCAAAAACTTCGAATTATTTATGACAAAATTGGCGGGTTGATTGATAATTACCAGCCCAATTCGTGTGCTATTGAAGCCCCTTTCTTTGGTAAAAATGTGCAGAGTATGCTCAAGTTAGGACGCGCACAAGGTGTGGCAATTGCTTCCGCATTAGCTAAAGAAGTCGAAGTGATTGAATACTCACCCAAAAAAATAAAGCAATCTATCACCGGAAACGGAAACGCTTCTAAAGAGCAAGTGGCCGCTATGCTTCAGCAGTTAATCAAATTTGAATTGCAGCCCAAGTTTTTAGATGCCACAGATGGATTAGCTGCGGCAGTGTGCCACCATTTTCAGAGCGGTAGCACTACCACAGCAGTATCGGGAAAGGTTTCAGGCTGGGCAGACTTCATTAACAAAAACCCAACTCGGTTGAAGTGAGAATTATTGCATGCTGTAATACAGAAGCGCATAGCCGGCAGCAATTAAACACACCATATAAAATATTCCGAAGGCAGAATAAATAAGCTGTTTTAATATAGGATTTTCCATAGCTGATGTTTTTTGTTGCATCAAAGTTACGGTGGTTTTTACCAGTTAGATTTACCTACAAGCTATTTTTGATTAGTAGAACAAGCAGATTTATTTGCTTAAATATTTGATTGTTAGATGTATAGAATAATTATGTGTCCAAATCTAAAAACTCAACAAGTTTATGCTGCCAATTTGCATTTCAAATACTTAAATCTATTCAAATTGCTTATTTTCAGTTGAGTAGATGTTTTAATTTTTCATATTTAAACTGCTTTAACTTATTTCTTCAAAATAGTAGACCTTTAGGTAATCAAATTACTTTTACTGTAAGTAATTCATACAATAAGTCTATGGACCAGCAAGATGAACTTTTTCAACTGATACGCGCGCTAAGCAAGAGCGAGAAGAAATTTTTTACGCAGTACGTAAATATTTATGAAAAAGGTGCGAGTCCTATTTATCAGCAGCTATTCGATTTTTTGAATACCGAACCGGTGTATGACGAAGCCAATATTTTTAAAAAATTTCGCGAAGCTAATTTCAAGAAAAACTTTCCGGTTACTAAACATTACCTCAAAAACCTGATTGTAAAAACACTTCGCCATAGCGAATTAACAGTGCGCGAAGACCGTGATTTGACGGTTTACATTCTTGACATTAAACGCTTGATGGCAAAGGGACTTTTTCCGATGGCGAAAAAGATGATTGAGAAACTAAAAGAAGAAGCTTATGAGGAGGAAAAACTAAACGATATTATTCACCTAATAGCCATGCAGCGCGGCTTAATTTCTATGGGTTATTACCGGCACGAACCGGAGGTGAATTTAGATGCTTTGGACGTGCAGGAGGAGCGGCTGATGGAGATGATTAAGCAGTTGCGCGATATTATGAATTGCAGTATTAAGCTGCATAGTCAAATGAATTTTGAAGCGAATGTTGCGCCTGATGAAAACGCAGAAAACATTAAAGCGCTAGGTAAAAAAATGAGTGGCTACAAGTATGAAGTTTTAATGAGTGCCAAAGCGCGACACACCTACTTACAGTTTTGGACCATGTACTACAATGCGTTGGGCGACCATAAAAAGTCGTTAGAGTGGGCAAATAAGAAATTGAATTTTGTAAAGAACGAACCGCATCCTAAAACGGTAACAAACTGGTTGGTGTTGGGTTACAATCATTGCCTATCGGGATCGTTACTCACTAAAGATTTTTCGGAATTTGAGAACCGGTTGAAGTTTTTAGAAGGTATGGAATTTCAAAGTCAATTTCATGATACGGATAGATTTCAAACCGTAAGCATTTTTGCTTTGTTGTATTACGTGCTACAGAACGATGTCAAGAAAATTCAGTACTATATTGACTACTCACAGGAAGGCTTGCAGCGTCTTGCTCCGTTTATTAAAAACCAGTTTACTTATACCTTAAGAACCAGTGTGGCCTATGCTTATTTAAAACTGGGCAAGTTAGATGAATGTGTAACTGAAGTAAACGAACTGATGAGCCTGACCAATGGCGACACGCGAAGAGATTATGTGGGGCATGTAAAAATCATCAACCTGATGTTGCGGTATGAGATGAAAGAGTATCACTATCTTTCATATCTGCTTAAAAACACTTACCGTTTCTTTGTAACCTATTTACATACTTCACCGGTTCATAAATTTATTATCAATTACATGCGCGATGCGCTGAAAACCAAAAACCAAAAAAGCTTAGACGCGCTGAACAAAACAGCATTAGTTGAACTACACGCGCTTCGTTTTAGCACCAAAGAATCAGATTTGGCTTTGGTGGGTTTGATGGAAGATTACTTAGGTAGGAGGTAAAGCAAAATATGCTAGGAGGTTTATTTTTAACTTTCGGCCACAAAGCCCTTCCATCTTTTCATATACTCGATAAACGCGGGGCTTAAGCCTTGCTCTCTTAAATGCTCTACCGTGAAAGGCTGGCGCGAAGGCTCTGTATTATTTTCTTTTACCTGTGCAGGCCAGTTAGCGTGTGCAATTGCGGCCATGCCAACAGCAGCAATATCGGCACCCAAATCAATTACCTGTTCTGCATCGGCACGGTTCCATATTTTACCGGCAACTATAATGGGTGTTTCAGGTATAGCATAGCGGAAATAAGTAATCAGTGCTTTATCACCGGTGGCATATTTTTCGGGCTTCTTGGCAGCTTCCCAAGGCGATAGGTGAATATAATCTACACCATCCTGTGCCAGCAGTGTTGCCAGCGTTACGCTTTCATCAAAATCAATTCCCTCAAAACTGTATTTGTCTTCAGGCGAAAGGCGAACGCCCACCAAAAAATCTTTTTTAACCACCGCTTTAATTTGTTGCAAAATAGTGCGGAGCATACGGCTGCGGTTTTCGAAACTTCCTCCCCATTCATCGGCACGTTTGTTAGTAGCGGTGCTCAAAAACTGATGGAGGAGATAACCATGCGCTCCGTGCAACTCAACCCCATCAAAGCCAGCCTGCTCGGCACGTTTGGCAGCAGCTATAAAATCTTCAGTTACTCTATTTATATCCTCTAATGTGGCTGCACGAACCTCTACCGGCACTTTAGCATAAGGCATAGTATGCGCGCTAGCGCTCCACGGCTGTGTGCCTATTAAACTTTCGGGGCTGCGCGCTCCACCGTGAAAAATCTGCACCACTGCCAAACTGCCGTATTGCTTTATGTCTTCGGCTAAACGCGTAAGTCCTTCCAGGTGTTTGTTATCATAAATGCCCAACTCGCCTTTCCAGCCCTGACCATCGGCCGATACATTGGCGGCACAGGTTATAATCATTCCGAAATTTTGTTTGGCACGGCTCAGCAACCAGTTGTATTCATCATCACCTAAAGTGCCGTCCTCATTACTTTGCAGGTTGGTCATAGGCGCTAATGCAATACGGTTGGGCATTGTTTTGCCCGAAGAGGGAAATGTGAAGGGGGTGAAGAGTTTATTTTGTGACATGCTACTTTTAAGCTTTGATTTGAAGCGCGAAGGAATGAAAAAGTGAGGACAAGCACTCTAAGCTAAAAGATATGGTTGTTTGCGCTTTACTTATTAGTAGGGCACAGCCTCTTTGCTGATGCCCACTACAATTTCATTTCTGCGGAAAAGAATATCCCACGGGGCATTGTAACCGAGGTAGCGAAAATTGTTGTTGTGTTGAATGCCCATTTTTAAAAGCTCCTGGTTCAATTCATTCTTTCTGCGCTCAATTTTTTCATCGGATGCCCAACCGCCAAAACGAATAACTGCCACATATTCTTCGGGTGAATTGTGCAACTCAATAGCCCCTGAGGATGGCTTGGGTAAATTATTGAGATTATACCCTTCGGGCATTACAAAACTCATGGTGGACTGGCCGTTTTCCATTTGCATGTGCACGGGGGCCGTCATGGCAATTTTGTTGCTGCTTTGGTTGCCGCCAAAAATATAGCCTGCCAAAACCCGGAAGCTTTTATTGGCGGAGCCCTTGTAGGTAGGGTTGCTGTTAGTT
>CAMBIM010000161.1 GCA_945867505.1 Chitinophaga pinensis | reverse complement strand
CCAACCGGTGGCTATAGAATCAAAGCAGCGGTTGTTGGCATCATGAATCCAATCTCCGGTCAGGAAAATAGAATCGCTGTTATTGTAAATACCATTCCCCTGGTTGTAGCAATCTCCAATAACAGAAAGGTAGGCTCCATCTTTTATGGATACTAATCCGTTGTTGCTCCAATACCCTGTTTGAGCAAACAAAGAATGGGAGAGCAGAACAGAAAAAGCAAAGAGAAGTTTCATCATAAATAAACCTACGCGAATTAAACTAAAAAGCGCAGAAGTTTAGCCGTTTAATAGTGTGGTTATTCGTTAAAACTCATATCGCTTATAAGGCAAATTCATTCTTGCCCCAATACTAAACAGGATAGAAGAATTGCCCACGTTAGGATTATTACTCGATTTAACCGTGGTTTTACCGCGATACAAAAGTTCTAAATCGAAATAAACATTGTGCCATGCCTGATAACTGGCAAGGAACTGTAAATAATTGATTGTTCCCTTTGCCCCTTGAGCTATTTTATTGTTTAAATCTTGTGTAACGGTGCTTCCGCCAAAACCGGTACCAGCAAGTATATCGGTGCCTAAGTTGGTAGGTATGCCCACGCGCAAAGTATCGTCACCCACTTTAGCCATAAAATACTTTAAGTTAAATGCCAAACGGGGAATAGGCTGGTAACGCACATTCAGCATTACTTCATAAAAACTTGCTCCAAGCGGGTGCGCCAATGGTTGATTGTAATGCGAGTAGTTGACATCTTCGGAGTGGGTGTAAGTAAACGGACGCGCCATGTTAAACTCTAACTGAGCATCTAAGTTAGGCACAATATCAATGTATTTAACCCCCAATTGCAACGCCCATTTGTTGGCCCACCAGCCATCGCCTTTAATGAAATGCTTTACGTTAAACTCATCGAACAACACTTGCCCGTAAAGCGAAACATGGTTTAAAATATTCGCCTTAAAATCTCCCCCTATCATTACGTTATCGGGGCTGCCCAAAGCGTGTTCAACAGAACGATAGAAGATGATTGGGTTTAAATACTGCAACTCAAAATTGTTGCTGCGTTTCATGATTACACTTTCAAATAAACCTATGTTAAGCCAGTGCGTTGCCTGAATACTTAGATGATGCACGGCCATATATTTTTTTGGCAACAATCGGTCGCTACCGCGAACGTATTGACCGGTTAGCTCTGCAAAAATGCTTTGGTAATTAAATCGCCAAACATTAATGTTCATGCGCAAAAATAAATACGGTGCGGCATTGTCAGATAAGAACATAGAGCGTTGCCCGTTACCAATAAAAAACTTATCGCGCCCAAATGATAGGTTAATATACTTTAAGATGTTTACGTTTACGTAACCCCGTGCATCAAAATAATCTATACCATCGTTAAACTTGAAAATTTTAGACGAATAATCTTTCCAGTACGATTGCCCGGGTACGTATGTGTAGGTATTGTAAGTACTTGGTCTAATGCGTTGGGTAATGTAATACTGCGGGCGGGCAGAACTACCCAATACATTAAAGTAAAAACTGAATACGCGCTTAATATTTCCACGCACCTCTAAGCCTACTACCCGCTGAAAAATAAACCGGCTGTTATAGCTTTCGCCACCTACCTTTACATCAATAACCGGATTAAAGCGAATATCGAACAAGCCTTTTTTCTTTGACGTTACATGTAAAAAACTGGCAGGCTCGCGGTAAAATTTCCAAAGTGGATGCTTGGTTCTACTCACCAAACTATCTGTCCAGTCGGCATTTTCATCTATTAAATATTGTAGTTGAAACTGTAAGGTTTTATTAAAACGCAGATTAGACAGCAAAAGTGTTTCGGCAATTTTAGCAGCATTGCCCCGGTAATAAGATTTATCTCCGGTATGTTGTATGGGAAGAATCTTGCTGAACTTAATATCCAGCCGTTCTAAATAAATATTGCCATCGCCATTCAGCGGCATAAAAGTGCCTTGTGCAGCAGCAGAAATTGTAAGTGATAGTGAAATGAAAGCGAGTAAGATTTTCTGCATACCTAAAATTTCCCTGTATAAATGTTTGGCTCAAACGTAAACCAATTTTACGTGTTGACAAAAGAAGTGTAAACAGATTCAATAAAGAAGTGAACTATGTTTAGTTCGGTTTGTTTAAAATCTGTTAATCATTTTACCCCGTAATTAAGGATACATTTGCACGGGCGACCAACAGGTATAAAATCAACAAAAAATGAAACACACCTTTTTAATTTTACTAGGAGTATCGCTCATGCTTACTTCGTGCGCACAAAAAAATCAATCAACTAAACAGTCAACCAAATCAGTAACTATGGAAACCAAAAATAACGACACCACTAAAGTGGAGAAGACAGAAGAAGAATGGAAGCAGTTTTTAACGCCCGAGCAATATCACATCCTGCGCGAAAAGGGAACAGAATCTGCTTTTACAGGAAAGCTATTAAAGAATAAAGACACGGGTATATACACCTGTGCAGCCTGCGGCAACGAACTTTTTACCAGCGATATGAAATTTGACAGCCACTGTGGCTGGCCAAGTTTTGATAAAGAAATTGCTGGTGGCAAAATTAAAACCCATACCGATTCTTCGTTTGGCATGGTTCGCACCGAAATTACCTGCGCTAAATGTGGCGGGCACTTAGGTCACTTATTTGATGACGGACCTACCGAAACGGGTATGCGCTACTGCGTAAACTCGGTCTCTATAGATTTTAAAAAGCAGTAATTTTTACATGAAAAACAGCAAAGCCTTCGAAAGAAGGCTTTGCTGTTTTTGGGTGGGTCTGTTAATAACTGACTTGGCGGTTTAGATTACTTGCGTATTTTTCGCCCCGAATCAAAACAACAGAAATGAATAAGCTATTACTTCTTGCTTTTGCGGCCCTTGTATCGCTCAATACAATGGCGCAAACAACCATTACTAACGGTGGATTGGAGAGTTGGACAGGCTCTGGAAATACCATAGAGCCTACACAATTTAATTCTACCAAAAGTGCCAGCGGCTCTTTTTCGGGCTTTACACCACAAACTCTTTGGCAAGAAACCAATAACCCCCATGGCGGCACCTATTGTGCTAGAATAGTTACAGGTAATGCTTTAGGCACTGTGGTAAACGGAGCATTAACTACTGGTCAGGTCGTAGCAAATTCCACAAACAAGGCTGAAGGTTACATACAAACAGTAGTTGGCAATGCTAACCATCGCATGGACTTTACTGCCCGGCCAGATACTTTTGTTTTTTGGTATCGTTACACATCGGTTAGTGGCGATTATCCTCGCGTAGAAGCACGTTTGCACACATCTACCTGCCAAGCCCCTGAAATTCCAGTTAATGGAAATCATAGTTTAGACACGGCAAACATTGTTGCCCGTGCTTTATGGACAGGTGCTGGAGTTACAGTTTCTGGTTGGACTCGCGTAGCAGTTGCTTTTAATTACCGCGTTACTACTTCCCCTACATACATACTTATAACCAGCACAAGTAGTGGAGATCAAAATGGCGGTGCGCAAAACAGCACCCTATGGTTAGACGATTTTGAAACCATCTACAACCCAACGGTTGCTACGGGAACTATCAATTCGCTTTCATATTATGTAAGTGCTACAACTGGAGCAAGTGTAAGCGTTCCTTACACAATTACCGGAACATTCACCGCAGGTAACGTGGTTACTGCCGAACTTTCAGATGCCAGCGGCTCTTTTGCTTTACCAGTTAATATAGGCACTGCAACTTCCGTAGCTTCGGGAACAATAACGGCTACAATTCCTTCGGGAACAGCTACAGGTACTGGTTATAGGATAAGAGTAAAAACCAACACTCCGGCTTTAACGGCTGCGGCTAATACTTCTAATATCAGCATTACTTTAGTTAGCAATGCAATTGCTCCTTCTACTACTCAAAACATTGCAGCCAATGTAAACGGCACATTACTTACCGTTACCGAAACTCCTTCGGCTACTTCTCGCGAGTGGAAATATTCAACCGTAAGCGGAAGCGGTTACCAAAGCTTTGCACCAACACAAACCGGGACTACTTATACACCTAACTTTGCCAATGCAGGGTCATATTATATAGTAGCGGTTTCTACTTTTCCCAGTGGGCTTACTGTAACCAGTAACGAAACTCGTGTTAATGTAGTGAGCAATAGTATTGCGCCTACTTCATCGCAAAGTATTTTGGTTGGGGTAAATGGCACATTACTTACCGTTACGGAAACACCCACTGCGAGTTCAAGAGAATGGATGTATGCTACTACCAGTGGCGGAACGTACCAAATGATTACGCCTATGCAAATGGGCACTACCTACACGACTAACTTTGCCAGTGCAGGTAACTACTATGTAATTTGCCAAAGCACTATCAGCGGCATTACCGTTAACAGCAACGAAGTGCTGGTTGTGGTGGGTAACGCTACCCTCACTACCAGTGCAGTAGCGGGGTCACCTTTCTTCTTTAGCCCAAGTGCACCCGATGCAACATTGAGCGTTCCTTTTACCACTAGTGGAACATTTAATAACGGAAACGTATTTACTGCTCAACTTTCAGATGCCAATGGCTCTTTTGCTTCAGCAACTAATATTGGTACATTAACAGCTACCTCATCAAACACCATTACTGCTACTATTCCGCATACTACCGCAGCAGGAACAGGTTATCGCATAAGAGTAGTATCTTCTAATCCTTCTTTAACTGGTACCGATAACGGATCAGATTTAACTGTAGACCAATTCAATAACTCTCTAGCTCCGCCAAATGCACAAACCATTGCACACGGTGCAAACGGAACAGCTTTAGCAGCCTTTGCTTCACAAACTTCTACACTAGAATGGAAGTATAGTACTACCAGCGGCAGCGGTTATGTAAGTTTTGTTCCTGCAGAAACAGGTAGCTCTTACACACCAAACTTCGCTACACCGGGCACTTACTATGTTGTAGCGGTTTCTAAAAACACCTACAACGATGAAGTGACCAGCAACGAAGTTCAGATAACTGTAACCAACGGAACAGTCATTACTACTTCAACTGTTTCAGGTTCACCTTTTGATGTTTCGCCAAATATGCCGGCACCGGTAAGTGTAAACTTTACTTCCGATGTGGTATTTAATGCGGGTAATGTTTTCACAGCGCAGCTTTCAGATTTTGCTGGAAGCTTTACCAGTCCTGTTGCTATTGGAACTTTAAGTGGTTCAACTATCGGAACTATCAGTGCCAATATTCCGGGTTCAACTCCGGGCAGCACCGCTTACCGTATTCGTGTAGTGTCATCTGACCCTGCCATTACCGGCAGCGATAACGGAACTGACCTTACGGTTACTCCATTTGAAGTTTCTATTGCCCCAACAGCACAGCAAAATATTGCACCGGCAACAAATGGTACAGCTATTACCGTAACAGCTTCTCAAGCGGCTACTTACGAATGGCAATTTTCTGAAGTGTCGGGTGCGTTTTATGCCGGGTTTAGTCCTGCACAAACTGGTAGCAGCTATACTCCGCGCTTTAATTTGCCAAGCACCTACTATGTAGTTTGCAAAGCAACTAATGGAGCAAATGATGCACTTACTTCGCAAGAAGTGGTAGTTGTGGTAGCCAATGGAACTGGCATTAACGAAACCGGCAACTCAACTATTAAAGCCTACTGGAACGGCAGCAGCTTTATGGTTGATTTAACGCAAGCTACTTTAGCTGCCCCGGTAATTGAATTGATGAACACTACTGGGCAAGTGGTATTGAAAGAAAAACTTTCTACTGCTACCTTAAATACAATAGCTACATCGTTGAACACCGGTATGTATATTTTCAAAATTACAGATGGCGATAAAACCTACAGCGGAAAGACTTCCAAGAAATAGGTAGAAATTAATTGACCCCTAAAAGGCGTTCAGCAATATTGCGGAACGCCTTTTTTTATAACCCTACAAACATCAGCGTTCCTAAATGACTATTGTCTTCACCGGTAAGCACACCGTGATTGAATAAAGCGTGTGCATATAAAATCATTTGCTTGTCATCATCTTTAAACTCCATCTTCCAGGTACCCCATTGTTTAATTTGTTTAGCCAGCTTGGTAAAGTCTACCAGCTTTTCAATGGCTAATACATCTGCTTCGGTATAAGCATCGCCACCTAATAGTTGAATGGCTTCGGTGTTTTTAAACTCGAAGAAGCGGTCGAGGTTCATCAATGCCATGTGTTCTACCAAGGCTACTGATTGGTTATCGTAATCGTATTTCATTTCTTTATGCAAAGCGCTGCGAATAAAACTTCCGGGTGCGCAAACCTCGCGCACGGTGCCTTGCGTAAGGTCAATTACTTTTATTACGGCAAAGTATTGCACATGGCTTTTGTTTTTAA
>CAMBIM010000160.1 GCA_945867505.1 Chitinophaga pinensis | reverse complement strand
CAAATTGACCTTGCACCGGGCAGCGACCCTGATGTAACGATAGATGCGCTTTACGCCTTTACCGATTGTCAGAATTCTATATCCGTGAATGCTTGTGTGATTGTGAATGACAAGCCGATGTTCCTGAACGTTAACCAAATTCTTGAACTTTCTACCGAGCGCACAAAAGACTTGCTGAAGAAAGAACTCGAAATACGTTTAGGCGAATTAAACGAGAAGTGGCATTTCTCTTCACTCGAAAAAATATTTATTGAGAAAAGAATTTACCGCGATATTGAAGAAGCCACTACCTGGGAAATGGTGTTGGAGCGAATTGATAAGGGATTAAAACCTTACAAAAAACTATTCAAGCGCGAAATAACTACCGAGGATATTGTAAAGCTGACTGAAATCAGAATCAAGCGTATTTCAAAATTCGATTCGTTTAAAGCCGATGAGGAAATTAAGGGCGTAGAGAATGATTTGAAACAGGTAGCGCACGATTTAGCTCACCTGAACGATTACACCATTGCTTATTTCCAAAACCTGTTGAAGAAATATGGCAAAGGCCGCGAGCGCAGAACGGAGGTGAAAGGCTTTGAGGAAATTGAGATTAAGCAGGTAGCCGCTACTAACGCCAAGCTTTACGTAAACCGCGAAGAAGGTTTCTTCGGCACCGGTTTAAAGAAAGACGAGTTTGTGTGCGAGTGCAGCGACCTGGACGACATCATCGCGTTTACGCGCGGTGGCAAGTTGATGGTGAGCCGCATTGGCGATAAGAAGTTTATAGGCAAAGACATTATCCATATAGCCGTATGGAAGAAGGCTGATGAACGCACCGCCTATAACATGGCGTATTACGATGGCGGCAGCAAGCGCGCTTTTGTAAAACGCTTTAACGTAACCGGTGTAACGCGCGATAAGGAATACGACCTTACGCAGGGTCAGGCGGGGTCTAAGGTGCTTTACTTTACTGCCAACGAAAACTCGGAGAGCGAACTGGTGAAGGTGCAACTGCATCCTAACTCTACAGCGCGTATTAAAGAGTTTGAATTCGACTTTGCTACTATAGAAATTAAAGGGCGGGGTGCAGTAGGAAACATTCTCACCAAGTTCCCGGTGCGTAAAGTTGATTTGATTGAAAAAGGTCAGTCATCTATTGGCGGCATGAAGTTATGGCTGGATGAGAAGTTCGGACGCTTAGTAAACGAAGAGAAAGACAAGGCCGTTTACCTCGGAGAGTTTAACACCGGTGACCAGTTGATTGTGGCTTACAAAGATGGCAACATAGAGTTGACCAACTTTGAAATGACGAACAAGTATGAGATGGAAGAAATTCTAACGGTAGAGAAATTTAACCCCGAAAGAATTTACAGCGCGGTTTACTACGATGGCAACAGCAAGGAGTATTATGTAAAACGCTTTAAGGTGGAACTGAAAACCGAAAAGTTGAAATCTCCTATCGTTACCGAAAACGCAAAGAGCGTGTTAAACGTTTTCAGTTCACACGATGAGGTAACCGTTAAGTTTAACGTGCTGAAAGGAAAGACGAAAGAGAAAGTAGAAGAAACCGCTAAGGTTAACGAGTTGATTGATGTAAAAGGCTGGAAGGCTTTGGGCAACCGATTAACCCAGTTTGATGTAACCGGAAAAATTCATGAGATAGTTCCCGAGATTAAACTTGATAAGAAAGCAACCGAAGTAAAGATGGGAACTACTATTGAACTGGACGTAAACCCTAAGGCAGGTAAGAAGGGAAATCAGGGGGATTTATTTTAAGTCCTTATTGCTTAGCATAAACATAAAAGGCGTATGAGAAAGAGTGCCTTTTATGTTTATGGTGCATCGTCATTGCGAGGGAGGCTCTGCGACTGAAGCAATCTCCCTGCACGAATGAGGGGATTGATCCACAGAGCCATGCGGTAAATTTCCTACTTCACCGTCACCTCTAACAACTTCCGTTCGCGGCTTACGTTTTCGTAATCCACTAACCTTTCTTCGGTAAACAATAGTTTGTTTCCGCTGGCGGTAAACAGGTGTTCCATGCTGGTAAAGAAATAGCCGGAGGTATTTACAATCTTTTGCGTAACGGGTTCGCTGCCATCGGCAGGAAGCAGGGTGCATTGCAGATTCATATTGTTTTCTTCATCGGCCTCCCAGTTATCGTTGTGGAAGATACAGGCATCGTTGCCTTTAGCAAAGGCCTGTACCGAAAGCGCATAATCATATTGCGGGCTGGCTTGTTTTTTCTCTATAAAGTGTTGCGCCTTTTGCGCCATGTTTTCGTCAACGCGGTAGGTAACTAAGTAATTGCGCTCCACCGTTCCGGCTTTGGTTTTATCGGCATTGGCTATGGTATCATGATACTCCGTAACCACCACAAAGCCATTACCGCTTAGCGGCAAAATTTGTTTAGTAGCCAGATGCGTAAACTCTTTACCCTTTTTAAAAGAATGATAAGCTGTAGCGTTAGCACCAAACTTTGAATCGGGAATTAAATCAACCGAGCCCTTTGCACTAAAACCTGCACCGTATTTTGTAACCGAAGTCCCCTTAAGAGCCGCATCGTTGGCTGCTGAAAAGTAATCGTAGGCTAGCAGCGTTTCGCCATTGTTCAACATGGTCAGCATAGGGTCGGTAAAGTATTTACTGCCAGCAGGCGAAACAAGGTCCAACTGTGTTGCTTTGTCATTTCCCTTTGCTACTGAAAAGAGGAAATACTTCACCTGGTTTTTGTTAGCGGAAGTTTGCGAAAGCGTAATCACATCATCGCGAACCTTGGTGGCAATAATTACTTCGCCAGCGTTGCTTACTTTCATTTCATAAAACTTCAAATACTCTTTCAGCAATTTAAACTCAAAGGTTTTGGCAAACACCTCTCCTGTTTTGCTATCGGTGATGATGACCTTATACTTTTGGTGCTTGTAATACGGCTTAAACAAAACAGCCGATTTACTTTTATCTAAGCTCTTCGAAATTTCTATACCCGATGGGGCAAAGAACTCATCTTCTTCATTAAAAATCATTTCTGCTACACCGCTGGGCTCCAGGGTAGCGGGGTCATAATCCTGCCGCATAATAACGGGTAGTTGTTTGCGACCTTCGCGTTTATCCAGCAACACGGTTACATCCTCGCGCTTGCCGCATTTGGCATAGAACAAGGAGATTTTATTGTTGACAAAGCCCGCCTTTAAATACATGGCCTTTTCACCAAAAGAAGGATATAGAATAGAAGTCTTTCCATCTTTTAACCCCTGGTTGTATCGTATAATTTTATACTGCGGTGGCTTATTCAAATTACCCCCAACTTCGAAACCAATAGCATACCACTGGCCTTTGTAGTCGCCCAGTATTTCTATGTTGGGTTGATCAACAAGCGAGATTGTTTTCACATCAAACCCGGCTGCATTAGCCGTGTAAACAATAATGAGAAGGCAAAAAATGGCAAGCGTATTTCTCTTCATAAAGTGTTAGCTGAATAAATTCAAAACTTTATATACGTAGAAAAAATTTTTATGGCTATGGCCAAAAGAATAACACCGAAAAATTTCTTGATAGCTGCCAGTCCGGTCTTGCCTATTTTCGCTTCTATCCAGTCCATAGCTTGTAAAACCAGAAAAACAATCACCAGATTGATAAGAATACCAATGAGAATTTCGGTAACACTGTAAACCGAGCGCAGAGAAATAATAGTAGTCAAGGTTCCGGAGCCGGCAATAAGCGGAAAAGCTATCGGCACAAAGTTTCCTGAATGACTATCATCCGGACTTGTTTTAAACAAGTTAATACCTAATACCATTTCCATAGCTATAATGAAAATTACAATAGACCCTGCCAATGCAAAGGAGCGAACATCTACCCCCACTAAACGCAGAAAAGTTTCGCCTGTAAGCAAAAAGAAAACCATCAGGGCACCAGCAGCTATGGTTATAATAACCGGGCTAAAGTTTTTTTGATTCTGCCTGATGCCGATAATAGCAGGCAAACTTCCTACTATATCTATAATAGCAAACAGTGTAAAGGTGACTGTAAGTATAGAGTTAATTGAAAGCACGGGGAAAATTGAGGAATCAGCCTGTCTACTAAGCTATGTAAGCCAATACATCTTTTACAGATAGTATACCTATTAAAACACCATTGTCTACCACCGGTAAAGCCAGGAACTTTTTATCCGCAAATATTTTTGCCGCATTACCAATGGTTTCAGAGGAAGTAATAGTAATGGGGTTAGATGTCATAATATCTTTAACAGTAATTGCCTTGTCAATTTCTGTAAAATCCATCGCTATTTTTTCGCTCCGATTGCATAAGTTCAGAAAAACTTTGGGCAAGTCATTAGAGCTCACTATTCCGATTAATCGACCAAATTCATCAACAATAGGTAAATGGTGAACGGGAAACTCGGTAAACAGCCTGATAACTTTTGAAAACTCTGTTGATACATTAGCAACAACCGGAGTTATTGTCATAATAGCGGATACTGGTTTGGTTAGTGGCATACTTTTTTTTGATTTTGTGTAAAGATAGTTCGAAGTAAATAAAAGGATTAAAATATTTTAGTACAATGAAAATAATATTCGCCACCTCCAATCAACACAAGCTAAAAGAAGTAAAGTCCATTGCTCTTTCAGGTATAGAAATAGTAAGCCTTAAAGAAATTGGTTTTGAAGGCGAATTACCCGAAACACATGAAACCATTGAAGAGAATTCTTTAGAGAAAGCCGAATATCTTTCCAAGAAGTTCAACACCACCTGCTTTGCCGAAGACACCGGATTAATTATTGATGCTATTAACGGTGAACCGGGAGTTTATTCTGCCCGTTATGCTGGAGAAAATGCCACCTTTGACGACAACGTAAACAAGGTGCTATCTAAAATGGAAGGAAAAGAAAATCGCATGGCAAGATTTAAAACCGTCATTACATACTATTTACAAGGAAACTACGTTCAGTTTGAAGGTATAACAGAAGGCGAAATTCTAAATGAGCGGAAAGGAACAGAAGGTTTTGGCTATGACCCTATTTTTGTGCCTGAAGGTTCAACAAAGGCTTATGCTGAAATGACTTTGGAAGAGAAGAACAAATTCAGCCACCGCAAAAAAAGTTTCGACCTGTTTGCCAACCATTTACAACAAATCAGCGTCTGATATATATAGAACGATGATAAAAAGTAGTATTTTAGATTAACCCTTACCAAAAAATCTAAGCCATGAGTTCAATAGTTTTCCAGGGCAATACCGAAGAACAAATACGCGAAGGCTGCGTAAAAGGTGACTGTAAGTATCAGCAGATGCTTTACAATATGTTCGCGCCAAAAATGTTTTCGGTGTGTTTGCGATACGCCAACGAATACAATTCTGCACAGGATTTATTGCAGGAAGGATTCGTCAAAGTGTTTAGGAATGTGGAGAAGTTTAGAGGCGAAGGTTCGTTTGAAGGCTGGGTAAGAAGAATATTTGTAAACACAGCTATTGAGCATTACCGCAAACAGGTAAACTTATATGCGCTGCACGATACAGAAGCTAGAGGTTACGAGTTTTATGAAGAAAACGCCTTGGAGACTTTGAAACAAGAAGATATAATGAAGATGATACAGAAGCTGAGCGATGGTTATAGAACAGTGTTTAACCTTTACGTTATTGAAGGTTTTTCGCACAAAGAAATTGGAGGGATGATGGGAATTTCTGAAGGCACATCAAAATCACAATTAGCCAGAGCAAGATATTTGCTACAGAGAATGATAACCGAAAACACCGACTTTGTGCATCAATCGCAAAACGGATAATTGAAAAAATAAGAACCTAAATTATATTATAGAAACAACCTCTACAATATGGATCAGAAGATGAAAAATTTTGACAGAAGCATCGAGAAGATGATGAATGAGCACGAAGTTGCCCCTCCATTTGGAATGTGGAACAGAATAGCAGCCGAATTAGAAACAGGTGCAACGCCAATACCTGTTTCTGTAAACTCTCCTATACCACAACGCAGCGTTTACGGTTTTATTGCCGTAGCCTTGCTAATAAGCGCATCGCTTTTAACAGCTTACTTGGTAAACAATTCAACTAAAGAAGAAACTACACCGGCAACCAAAGCGCTTGCTACCAAAGCAGCAATTGCACCACCGGTTATGACAGAAATAACAACGCTTGTATTTAGAGAAGAAACTAAACCAACTGTCAGCACTTCTCAAACAAAAGCAGCTAAGCCGTTTGGCGGCAAAACAATTGCTACTCAAAATCCAACAACAATTACAGCACAATTACCAGTAACCGAAGTTTTAGTTCCATCACAAGAAGTAGTACATAACAATACCGTTACAGAGCCTTATTTCTTCCCGGCAATAGATGCTATTACACCGCAAGCTAGGGTTGTTTCTTCTGTTTGTATTTTTTTATCTTGT
>CAMBIM010000159.1 GCA_945867505.1 Chitinophaga pinensis | reverse complement strand
GTTTTAATATTAATGCAACCGACCAGTTCGACCCGGAATTTGATGCGAATAAAATGACAGGAAGTATAGGAAGGCATAACCTGTATAGCATGAACAACGGCTACTGGTTAAACAAGAACATGCTACACTCTATTGCACAAACATCAACTGTAGATGTAGGCTTTGAACCGGGCGCAAGCGGAAGCTACAGCTTTACATTTGATGGATTAAACAGCTTTGACCCTACCAGCTATATTACTTTAGAAGACAAGAAGCTGAATATATTCTATGATGTAAGAAGCGGTGATTATAACTTCACTGCTGATTCAGCGGATGACTGGAATCGTTTTGTATTGCACTTTACGCCAAAAGCGGAAATTGCTACCGTAGATGCTGATTGCAACAACAGCGGCACCATCAACATTACTCAACCGGGAACTGCACAGTGGGCTTACACCGTTACCGATAACAACAATGCTACCATCAGCAGCGGAAGTTTAAATCAGAACAATGCAGTAACTGTAAATGCAACAGCAGGAACCTACACGCTTACACTCACCGATGCGAACAACTATGTAGTTATGAAAACGATAACTGTAAACGGCAGCACACCAATAGCGGCATCGTTTACGCCATCGGCAACTACGGTTGAAGAAACTAACGATGTAACGTTTAACAGCACTACAGCAAATGCAGCAACCACCACTTGGGATTTTGGTGACGGCACAACAGCATCTACCGCAACCGCTACACACGCTTACACTACACCTGGAACTTACACCGTAACACTTACCGTTACTAATGCTACAGGTTGCAGTTCAACCACTACACAGGTTATTACGGTAACAGCCAAAACAACTACTGGTTTGAGCAACATCACCAACAACAAAGCCATCAACATCTGGAGCAACGACAACCGCGTGTTCATTGACTTTAGCAAGCAAGTAAAAGTAGAAGCAACTATTGAGTTCTACAATGTGTTAGGTCAACAATTAATGCAGGAGAAGTTCGGTCGTTCAACCATCTTCATCAAAGAACTAAGCAACATAGAAGCTGCTTTTGTAATTGTGAAGGTGAAGAATGAGGATATAATTACTACTAAGAAGGTGTTTATTATGAATAAGTAAAACCTTCAGCAGTCTTAAAAAGCAAAACGCCCCGCAAAAAATTGCGGGGCGTTTTGCTTTTGTATCAAATATTCTATTTGCCTTTAAACACAGGCTTTCTCTTTTCAGTAAAAGCAGTTACACCTTCTACATAATCTTCGCTTCGTCCGGCTAATTCCTGTCCGTAATATTCTTCTAAAAGCATTTCGTTAAGGTTGGCTGTATAAGCTTTGTTAAGCATCTTTTTAATCAACGAATAGGTTTTGGTAGGACCGGTAGCGTAGCGGGTAGCTAATTCATTTACGGCATTGTCTAATTCTTCGGGTGCAACTACTTTGTAAATAATGCCCATGTCCAAGGCTTCTTTAGCAGATACTTTTGATGCTAGTGTAATCAGCTCAAATGCTTTGTTATAACCTACTAAGCGTGGAAGAAAAAAGGATGAACCGGAATCAGGCACCAAACCCACATTGGCAAATACTTCAATCATAGAAGCTGTTTCGGAAGCTACAATAATATCGCACGCTAACGCCAACGATGCACCCGCACCGGCAGCTACCCCGTTCAATTTACAAATAACCGGTTTCGCCATTTCGCGAATGCCTAGTATCATCGGGTTGTATCTGCGCAAAACAGATTCGCCCAAACTGCGCTCGCCTAACTTTCCTTTAATGTCTTTTAAATCCTGTCCGCTGCAAAACGCTTTACCTGTTCCGCTGATAACCACTACGCGAACGGTTTCGTCTTTTGAAGTTTTCTTTAAAGCATCAATAATATCTGCACTCATTTCTTCATTAAAAGAATTGAATACATCAGGACGGCTGAGAGTGATGGAGCAGATTCCGTTTTCAACGGAGTAAAGTAATGTGTTATACATGCGGTAGAATTTTGTGTTGGCAAATTTGATTTTCTTTTTCAAATAAGAAGCTGTTTAAGTAAATAAAGCGGCATGTCATCCTGAGCGGAGTCGAAGGATTTTTTGAAAGGGTTCGACACGGCCAGCCTGACATAACAATACTTGTTGACATAACTTAAACGCTTCTACTTAGAACGCTGAAGTTTTGATGAAAATCTTTTTCTAATTTGCGCCAATGGATTTTATCAAACGAACCTTCCCTCTACTCTTCGGCATATTTTTGTTGAGCGTAGCTGTTCGTTTGCCGCAACTCAACCGTCCGCTTTCCAAGCATCACGAATTCTGCACTGCCATTTCGTTGCGTATTATGCAAATATGGTACGATAACGGAATTGAAAAATACGGATACAATCCGGTAATGACTTTCAATAGTCCCGCGGATAAATTCATTAACAACAGCGCGAACCAAAGCGGAAAAATGATTGACAAGGAAGGAAACTACTACTATGTTTCGCATCCGCCATTTGCCTATTATTTTCCGTTTTTCATTTTCAAGGTCCTGCACATTCGTCCCGATGTGCTGCCGCTGCAAATGCTCAATCTCATCTTACACTTCATCAGCGGGTTGTTTGTGTACTTTACGGTTTGTCTTTTAAGTTTTAGCCGCGCGCGTAATTTGCCTTACCGCAGTGGTGTAGTGGCGTTTACTATTTACATTTTTCTGCCGGTTACTTTATGGTTTCAGGGCAATGTGTATATGAGCGATATGGCGGTGCATCTGTTTTTTAGTATAGGTGTCTACACTGCACTTAAAATGATTATCCGGCAAAAATTCTATTCGCCTAAATATATTTTCTTCTATACGCTTGTGCTGGCATTGATGATTTATACTTCATGGCTCGGAGTATTTTTTGCTTTTGGCGTGTTGGTTTATTCCCTATTGCATGTGCGCGATATAAAAGGTTTTCGCGTTTTAATATGGAGCACCATAGTTGTTATGCTCCTGATGTTGCGTTTGATTGTTTACCAATACTCGCAGATAAACGGAGTGGGCGCGTATGCAGAAGAAATGCTGAACCGGTATATTGTTCGAGGAAGTTTGGAAGAAACAGACCAAGGTCTTTGGCATTTTATGTTCTCGTATTTGTGGCTGATTAAAACGCTGCTGTATAATTATGTAATTCACTACATCGTTATTTATGTGTTGGTTGGTGCGTTTGTATGGCTGGCTATTAGCCGTAAAAAATTGAAAATTGTTTTCAGCGAGAACGGTTACCGGTTTATCTGGTTAAGTGTAACACCGGTGGTGCTGATGCACGTTACCTTCTTAAACTATTCCGTGCAGGATTTTAGCGCACTATATGCTTCGCTTTTCTTTAGCGTGTTGCTGGGCATACTTTACGATAAAGTAAAAAAGAGCGGAGCCATTCCTATTAGAAGAATGCAAATTGGTTTGGTGGTTGCGGTGCTGTTGATGGTAGTGCAATATCAGTTAATGAATTTTTCAGGCATACAGTTTCTGCGAAATGGATGGAGTGACTATCAAATGTCAGGTAAAGTTGTTTCTGAAAATTCTGATAAGGATGCAGTTGTTTTTATCACAGGAAGAACAGCAGAGCCGCAAGAGATTTTTTATTCGCACCGCAACATTAGGTATGCAGGATCAAATGATGATGCTATTGTTTTTATGAAAGAACGCAGAATAAAAGAGGGAATTGTTTTTTCAGATAAAGCGCATCTTTATGGAAGCGTTTCTGCAGATTGGAATTATTTGGAGTGGAACGCAAAAATAAATCTCGACAGCACCAACAAAATTATTCTTAAATAAATTATCAAATCATGTCTTTCCATTCCATCCCTGTAGTTGACCTTAACGAATTTGTAAACGGCAACGATACCAGCAAACATCATTTTGTAAATGAATTGGGTAAAGCGTTTGAAGATGTAGGTTTTGTATCGGTAAAAAACCATGGTGTGCCGCAAGAGTTGATTGATGAATATTACGATGCAGTGAAGAGTTTCTTCTCCCTTCCAACAGAAATAAAACGCGGCTATGAAATTCCTGAATTAGCCGGGCAGCGCGGCTATACTTCATTCGGAAAAGAAACTGCTAAAGGCTACGATGCACCGGACTTAAAAGAGTTTTGGCAAATGGGGCAAATTGTAGAAGGTGAAAATCTTCCGGTAGAACATTATCCCGATAATGTACGTGTAAAAGAACTTCCGCAGTTTTTTGATTTGGGCACAAAACTTTATCAATCGTTCGAAAATTCTGGCAGACATTTGTTGCAGGCAATAGCCATTCACTTAGGCATTGGTGAATTTTATTTCAATAAGCATGTGCATAATGGCAATTCAATTTTGCGGGCTATTCATTATCCGCCAATTGTCAGCGAACCGAGAAGTGCCGTGCGTGCCGAGCAGCATGAGGACATTAATTTAATTACGCTTTTAGTTGGCGCATCTGCCGAAGGGTTGCAATTACTGAACCGACAGAAAGTTTGGATGGATATTACCGCACCGGAAGGTTGCATTGTGGTAAACGTGGGCGATATGTTGCAACGCTTAACTAACAACAAACTAAAATCAACTACACACCGCGTGGTGAATCCACCACGCGAGAAATGGCATACTTCGCGTTTTTCTATTCCGTTCTTTATGCACCCGCGTAGCGAAATGCGATTAGATTGTTTGCCAAGTTGTGTTACCGAAAAATATCCGATTGCCTACACACCAATTTCTGCAGGCGAATATTTGAATGAAAGATTGATTGAGATTGGGTTGAAGAAAAAGTAGGAGTCCTCGACTCCGCTCCGACTGGCATTCAAGTTAAAGGGCTATGTCACCCTAAGCGAAGTCGAAGGGTTGGTTCTCTACTCTTTCACTAATTTCTTTGAAGCCGAAAAGCCTTTGCTTTCCAACTTCAGGAAATAGATTCCGCGCTCAACACCGGTTAAGTTTATTTCTGTAGAAGAAGAAAATGCTTTTTGCTCAAGAACTTTTCTGCCGGTAGCATCGCACACAATAACATTTACCGGCTGTTCATTTTCGTATTTCATGTTTCGTATTTCGTATTTTCCTTCGCTTGGGTTAGGGAAAACTGCTACTTCAATTTCGCTCGTAACTTCTTCCACACCACTCACTGGTCCGTTCAATGTAAAGCGATTAAAGAAATCCCAAATTTCTTGTGATGCATCAAAATCTCTGTTGGTAGGACCATTTGCCGGTATATCAATTAAACCACTAGGCCAAGTGTGTCCCCCGCCATCAACTTTGTAAAATAATACTTCCGTTCCATCGCCACAGTTAGTATAGCGAATTTTTTTTACGGTTGTTCCATCGGTAGTGTTTGCATTAGGTAAATCTACGGTATCGCTTTGGGTGGTGCAACCATTTTTGCCTAACCAGAAATTAATAGTTTCCTCTACACCATAAGCTCCTGTAAACCCAGCATAAGGCACTGTAGAGTCCGCAGTGCCGTGCACGTGCATTACGGGTACTTTACGAGTAAGCGCACAATTAGTAGCCGCCAAAGTGGCAATCGTTCCAGTTACCGAAGCAATTGCCGCAATTCTATTTTCTAAATCGCAAGCTAGTCTATAACTCTGAAAACCACCATTACTCATGCCACAAGAATATACGCGGTTAGTATTTATGTTATACAATGTAACCAGAGTATCTATAATTTTTGAAATAAAACCCACATCGTTTGGCGAGCTATTGTAAGGAGCTGTAAAACCCGAATTCCAAGCATTACTTATTCCTTCGGGATACACTACTATAAAGTTATTGGCATCAGAAGTGGCATTCATCTTAGTATAGAACTCTTCTTGAGAAGCATTAGAAGTATAACCATGATGATTGAATACAAGTGGTAAACTTTGCCCCGCAATAAAACTAGCGGGCAGGTGAATTATAAAAGTGCGAGGCGTATTTTCAAAGTTCATAGCCATGGTAACAGAGGCTGCTTGGGTTATGCAAATACAGGCACAAAGCATAGTAAAAAGTAAAAGTTTTTTCATTGAAGTGTTTTGTTTCACTAAAATAAAAAATCCGCTACAACGAGCGGATTTTTGTTTTGTGTTTGATTAAAGTAAAACTATGCTTCTTCAGGCTCTTCCACCTTCACCACTTCAATACTTGCCATTACTTTAGCTTTAATTTTAGCTTCAATTTCGGTAGAAAGTCCCGGGTTATCGTCCAGCATTTGTTTTACCCCATCGCGACCTTGCCCCAGTTTTGTTCCTTCATAACTGTACCAAGAACCGCTTTTTTGCAATACACCCATTTCGCTGCCCATGTCAACTATTTCTCCGTTTTTAGAAACCCCCAGTCCATACATAATATCAAACTCGCAAGTACGGAAAGGCGGAGCCATTTTGTTCTTCACCACCTTTACGCGGGTTCTGTTTCCGGTTAAGCTATCGCCATCTTTTATCTGCCCTATTCTGCGAATATCCAAACGCACCGAAGCATAAAACTTTAAAGCGTTCCCACCCGTAGTAGTTTCTG
>CAMBIM010000158.1 GCA_945867505.1 Chitinophaga pinensis | reverse complement strand
AATAGAAAGATGAAACAGAACACTTATCGCAAAAAATATTTTCTTCATGCCGCTAATGTAATTTGGTTTTGTATTTACTATTCACCGTTCACTAATAACTATGCGCTTTCCATGATTGTAATAGACGATAAAACCATCAGCGATGATGTTGTAGAAGAACAATTTGTTTGCGATCTGAACGCCTGCAAAGGCGCGTGCTGCATAGCCGGAGAGTATGGCGCACCACTGGATAAAGATGAGTTGCAAATTCTGGATGACATTTACCCGAAAGTTAAACCTTACTTAACCGAAGAAGGAATTGCAACTATTGAAAAACAAGGCAAATATGTTTTGGTGAAAGAGAATAAAGAATACTGCACGCCCCTCATGAAAAAAGATGAAGGCTGTGCTTGGCTAGTGCGAGACAAAAAGGGAGTAGTTGGCTGCGGCATTGAAAAAGCATATAACGATAAAGTGATTGACTGGAAAAAACCTATCAGCTGCCACCTATATCCAATACGCATTACCAAATACAAAAATTATGATGCTGTAAACTACGAACGCTGGCACGTATGTAAGGCTGCTTGTAAGAATGGCAAAGCATTGAAAGTACCGGTTTACAAATTTTTAAAAGAAGCACTCACCAGAAAATACGGTGCCGAGTTTTATCGGGCATTAGAATTAACCGTGCAACACAAGGAAAAATAATTGTCCTCTCTTGTATTCAAAGAAACTAGTGTTGTTATAATGATTTCTTGCGCTTAACGTTATCTGTTATGCATCTGCATAAATTTGTTTTGTGGCAAAATCAAAATCAGCTATCGGTAGTTTTTTCAAATTCAATCCGAAAAATTTTTGGGAGGTATTCACCCGGGTGCAAATATTGCTATGGGTTTTTATTCTGCTTGTAGCCTTGTTTTTTATTGGCGTTAACTTCGGCATGTTGGGCAAGATGCCCGACCTAGAAGCCATTCAAAACCCGAACAGTGCGGTTTCTACCACCATTTATTCTGACGATTACGAAGTGCTTGGCTCTTATTATAACGAGAATCGTATTGAAGTTTCTTACGATGAGCTTTCGCCTTACTTAGTAAAAGGTTTGGTGGCCACAGAAGACAAACGCTTTTATAGCCATAGTGGTATCGATTTAAAAAGCCTGTTCCGTGCTGTTACGCTGGCGTTTGTTCCGGGGCAGGATGGCGGTGGTGGCTCTACGCTTACCCAACAACTTGCCAAAAATTTGTTCCACCAAAATTTTGAAAAAGCCGGTGCGCTCAAGCGGCTTTCGCAAAAGTTAAAAGAGTGGGTGCTGGCCGCAAAAATTGAGCGCACGTTTACCAAAGATGAAATCATCAACCTTTACTTAAACACCATCGGTTTTCATTACAACTCGTATGGAATAAAAACTGCCGCATTCACTTACTTCTACAAAACACCTAAAGAACTTAAGCCCGAAGAGGCTGCCTTGCTTATTGGCATGCTGAATGCACCCGCGCGTTTTAATCCACGAATGCATGAGGAGCGCGCCACCGAAAGAAGAAACCTGGTGCTGCGCAGAATGGCAGAAGCCAACGCCATCACACAAAAGCAATGCGATTCGCTTTCGAAACTCAAAATCAAACTCAACTTTCATAATCCCGATTACCGCGAAGGTTCGGCAACTTACATTCGCGAATACATTCGTCAGGAATTAAAAAACTGGTGCGATAAAAACCCGAAGCCCGATGGCAGCAAATGGGATGTATACGAAGATGGTCTGAAAGTATTTACCACCATCGATTCGCGGATGCAGAAATATGCCGAGGCAGCAGTAGCAGACCATCTCACTACTTTGCAGGATGCTTTCTTTAAAGACTGGAAAGGTAAAGACCCCTGGAAATCCGGCAGCCGCGCAAAACCAGAGCTGTTGGATAAAATGATGAAACAAAGCGACCGGTATCAGGATTTAAAAGCACAGGGGAAAAGCGATGCCGAAATCAAAAAGATTTTCGAAACCAAAATTAAGATGGAGGTGTTTAGCTGGCATGGCGATAAAACACAAAGTTTAGATACGGTAATGAGTCCACTTGATTCCCTTCGGTATTATCTGCAAATAATACAGGTTGGCTTTTTGGCTGCCGATGCCAAGACCGGTGAAGTAAAAGCATGGATTGGCGGACCGAACATCCGTTACTTTCAACTTGACCACGTAAAGAAAACCACTAAGCGTCAGGTTGGTTCTACCATGAAACCCTTTTTATATGCGCTGGCGCTGGAAAGAAATTACGAGCCCTGCACACTTATTCCTTACCTGGCTCCGGAGTGCCCGGGCATTGATGCCAGCTGGAATCCTGATGGCACCGATAAATGGGCAGAAGGCGAAATGGTGCCCATGAAGGACGGGCTTGCCGCTTCGGATAACCGCATTACCTCGCGCATTATGTGCGACATTGGCGACCCGCAGGCACTGGTGCAGTTTGCCCACCAATGCGAAATTGAAAGCAAGTTAGATGCGGTGCCTTCCCTTTGTTTAGGCACTTGCGATATTTCTCTTTATGAAATGGTGGGAGCTTACACCTGCTTTGCTAACCTGGGCACTTACAGTAAACCCTATTTTATAAAACGTATTGAAGATAAAGAAGGCAATGTGCTGGCACAGTTTGGCGAAGTACACAAGGAAGCTATCCCCGAAAAAACAGCTTATACCCTTACACAAATGCTGAAGGGTGTTATCAATAAAGGAACGGCTGCAAGGCTTCGTCCGCAATATGGTTTGCAGATGCCGCTGGCAGGTAAAACGGGAACAACACAGGGTAATGCGGATGCGTGGTTCATGTGCTACAACCCCGATATAGTAGTAGGTGCATGGGTAGGCTTTGAGCAACCGAGCGTTCACTTTGCATCCAACAGAAACGGTGCCGGTGCAGCTGCGGCTATGCCTATTGTAGGTGCGTTCCTGCGCAAGAGCTTTAACGACCGTGCTGTGCAGTTAAAACACAATGATTTTGAAGCGCCATCAGATTCATCTTCTATCTTGGGTATGAATTGGGATTGCGCTGTCACAATAGATACTGCTAAAAAAAAACAGGAGCCACAGCCGTAACCAATTGGTTTTTGAAAGTGTTTAATAACGATACTAACGAAAGGCTTTCGCTAAAACAAAGGAAGCAGATACGCAAATACAAAAAACAGCATCACTCAAAAAAATAAAAAATGCCGGTAGGTAAACTTTATCTCATCCCTTCTTTTTTGGGCGAAGACAATACAGCAATTATTCCTGACCACATAAAGAACTGTGTGCAGGAGCTGAATGAATTTATTGTAGAAGATGCTCGAACAGCGCGCAGATATTTACGCGCCATCGGTTACAAAAAGAATTTTGATACCGAAGTTACCATGCATGAATTAGATAAACATGCTAAGCAACAGAACTGTCAACTGCTCTTACAAAATGTTCTACGTGGCATAAATGCCGGTGTAATTTCAGAGGCTGGAAACCCGTGCATTGCCGACCCGGGAAGTGAAGTGGTAGCCTATGCACATCTCTATAATGTTGAAGTAATTCCGCTGGTTGGTCCTTCATCCATTTTGCTCGCATTAATTGCTTCGGGATTCAACGGACAGCAATTTTGTTTTCACGGTTATCTGCCTATTGATAGCACACAACGCACCGGTAAATTAAAAAAGTTGGAATCTGCCGCGCGCAACACCACACAGATTTTTATGGAAACACCTTTCCGCAATCAAAAATTATTAGACGAAGTTCTAAGAACCTGCAATGACGATACTAACCTCTGCATTGCCTGCGACCTTACCCTACCTACGCAATTTATTCGCACGCAAAAAATTGCGGCCTGGAAAACAGAGAAGATAGATATCAATAAAAGGTATTGTATTTTTCTTTTAGGGTATTGAACGGTGATTATATTTAAACAATGAAACAATCTTTCCTCAACACACAACAACTTCCGTTAATTATTGAACCTAACGGAAACGGAAATTCTAAACCCGAATTATTACTGTGGCTGAAGAACAACAAAGCCGAACTCGATAAAAGTTTTCTAAAAAATGGCGCCATTCTTTTTCGTGGGTTCGAAATAGATACACCAAAAGATTTTGAAGACTTGGCTGTGCAGGTAGACTCAAGATTGGAGCAAAGTTACTACGGCACATCGCCACGCAATTTAGTAGCAGGTACTAAATGTGTTTTTACTGCCAGCGAATTGCCGGGCTATTATCCCATTCCGCAGCACTGCGAAATGACTTATGTAAAACATCCACCGGTAAACATTTTTTTCTACTGCCATGTAGAACCGGAGTATGGTGGCGAATCGCCCATCTGCAATTTCCGGAAGGTGTATGCCGAGATGAATCCTAAAATCAGAAATGAATTTGATACCAAGGGTGTACTTACCGTTCGAAATTATTCTAACCCAAAAAAATCTTCGCCCTTCAATTTGTTTGAATTAAAAAAGTGGAATCAGATTTTTAATACGGAAGATAAAGCCGAAGTAGAAAAACAATGTCGCGAACAGGAAATGGATTTTGAATGGATGCCCGGAGATAACCTGCGCATTACACACCGCACCCCTGCTACTATCAAACATCCCGTTAGTGGCGAAACCGTTTGGTATAATCACCTACAAGTTTTTCATCCGCATGGTGCCGATGTAGAATACAGTTACATTCACACGCACCAGCAGCGCAGCAAAACTTTTTTCTGGAAACATTTTCTGAAAGTAATGGTGAAATTGAAAAGCATCACCACTCAACCCATCGACCAAAGCATGAATGTTTTGTTTCGCGATGGTTCAGCCGTGCCTAACAGTTATGTAGAGCACATACAAGAATTGATTTGGAAAAATCTAGTAATACTACCGTGGAAGAAAAACGATGTAATAGCTGTAGATAATTTCAGCACTTCGCACGGGCGGTTACCCTACGAAGGCAAAAGAGAAATTTTAGTTTGCTGGAGCACATGAACTCAATAGATTCTATCCATATTAATTTCAGCCCAAACAGTTTGATGATACTCAACATCATTCTTGGTTTTATCCTGTTTGGTATTTCGCTGGAGCTCAAGAAAGAAGATTTTATTTCTCTCCTCAAAAACAAGAAGACAACTTTTGTAGGGCTATCGGCACATTTCATTTTACTTCCGCTGCTTACTTTTGGCTTAGTAAAACTTCTGCATCCACCGCCATCTGTTGCGCTCGGAATGATTTTAGTTGGTGCCTGCCCCGGTGGAAACATGAGCAATATGTTTACGCACCTGGCTAAAGGAAATACAGCCTTGGCAGTAGGCTTAACTTCTGTATCGCACGTGCTGGCTATAGTTATGACTCCGTTTAACTTTTCGTTTTACGGAGGTTTAGATTCCGAAACATCGGCACTGCTCAAAACAATTCATTTGGATGTTTTAGATGTATTGCAAACCATCATCTTCGTTATCGGTATTCCATTAGTAGTTGGTATTTTTCTGAATTATAAAAAACCAATACTGGCAGAAAAGCTTAGCAAGGTGATGAAGAAATTTTCTTTAGCAGCATTTGCTCTGTTTCTAATTGCAGCATTTGCCGGCAATGCAAAAGTTTTCACCACTAACATTACTACCATTATGCCGCTGGTGATTATTCATAATGCATGTGCATTACTAACCGGTTTTTTATTCGCCAAAATCTGCGGCTTAAAATTACACGATGCCAAAACCATCACTTTTGAAACAGGTGTTCAAAATTCGGGTCTTGGCTTAATATTAATCTTCACCTTCTTCAACGGCATGGGAGGAATGGCCATAGTAGCCGCCAGTTGGGGCGTTTGGCATTTGGTTACCGGAGGTGCACTGGCTTTTTATTGGGGCAGAAAAACTACTGTGTAGCAATCACAGTTTCACCATCAATAGTTGTTTCACCTGTTTTTACAACCACATTAATGTCATGCGGAAGAATAACCGTAACCTGGCTTCCTAATTTTATTAAGCCTATTACATCGCCTTGTTTTACTTCTTGGTTAGCTTGTGTGTAATCAACAATTCTGCGGGCAAGGAATCCTGAAATTTGAACTACCTTAAACTTTTTACCTGTCGATGTTTCCATCAAAAACTCGTTGTGCTCATTTTCAAAACGAATACCGTATTCGTTACTCATTACCACAGCATTATTAAAACTTCCTTCTGTATATCTTTTGCTAACTATTTTACCCCCAACCGGTGCGCGTTGAAAATGAACATTAGTTGGATCCATTTGAATAGAAATAATAGTTCCTGCAGTATCCACATCTTTTGTCCACACGATGATAGCTCCAAGTTCACCTTTCAATTCCGTTAAACTTTGGGTATTCCATTTTCTAACCGAAACTACTTTACCGTTAGCTGGTGCTACAAAAACTGCATTGTTGTTAGGAATTTTTCGTGCCGGTTGGCGCAAAAACCAAAACTGATAATAAGCCAAACAGAATATAACAAATGCAATAATTGCAATAGCAAGGTTCTTTAAAAATTTCATGCTGACTCTATTGAT
>CAMBIM010000157.1 GCA_945867505.1 Chitinophaga pinensis | reverse complement strand
AAACTTTATGCCATTATCATCTTTGCTTTTTCTGCATTGCTTTATTTAAATTCTGTTTTTAACGATTATAATATGGATGATGAACTGGTTACCCAGAATCATCGCCTTACAGCCAAAGGCATTAGCGCCATTCCTGAAATTTTTTCATCGCCTTACTATGAAGATAAAGCAGGCTACAAATATGAATATCGCCCCATCGTTCTTGTCAGTTTCGCCATTGAGCATTCGCTATTTGGCGAACATGCCTGGATAAGCCATTTAATAAATGTGTTGCTCTACGCGCTTTTGTGCTTACTACTTTTTAAAGTACTGCATAAATTATTACAGCAATACAGTATTGTTTTTCCGTTTTTAATTACGTTGTTATTTGCCGCCTATCCATTACATACCGAAGTAGTAGCCAGCATTAAAAACCGCGATGAAATCCTGGCATTGATTTTTGGTTTATTGAGTTTGTATTTCTCATGGCAATTTGCTGTAAAGAAAGCTGCAGTTTACTTACCGTTATCTTGCTTATTTTTTCTACTCGGTATTCTATCCAAAACAACTGCTATAACTTTTGTATTACTTATTCCTGTTGCATTAGTCTTATTGAGCGAAGTATCATTTAGCTACTTGATGCTAATTACGATCACGTTAGCTATACCGGCAGTTTTTTTTGCACGCCTATACTCGGTTACTCAACAAGTAGGCATGTTTATATTGCTATTAGTGGTTACTGTAACACTATACTGCTTTAAGTATTATGCCAACGTTTGGACAGGCATTAAAAAAATTGTTTCCCAAAATTTAAGTTGGTTAGAAATTAAAGAAGAAGCCGCTTTACAGGTAGAATATTCACTTGACTTTAGTTTTTTGAAACAACGTTTAGTGTTTACCTCTTTTGTGTTACTTGTTTTTCTATCGATAGCTATTTCTGCGGTGGGGGTATATTTCGGTAATTACTGGTTGGTGGGTTTACCCTTACTTGGTTTGGCATTGCTGTTTGTAATAGTGCGCGAAGAACTAGAACTGCTACTGATTATACCTATAACCTTAATAGTTTTATTATCCATTGCAAAAATACATTTCAGTTCTACTGTTATAGAGTCTTTTTTGTTAGTGTTTTTGGCAGGAGTTATATTGAATCAAAACAGAACTTTTAAAATAGTAGGAATATTTTGTTTTGTAGTTTATATGGCATTGACAATTTGGCTATTCCACTCGGTTTATTTTTTGCTTGCTTTTCTTTTTCTGCCAATGCTTCACAAACGCACCTTTCGTTTATCTTACGTAGCCACAATTCTAGTGGCTGCTTTCTACATTATTAAAATTTTGATTGCGTACATTAACCAGACTAAAGATTTTGGCATATCGGCACTAGCTATACCAGCCGTTATAGTTAGCGTTGTAATGATATGGCGGAAAAGATATAACTGGGTAATTTATTCAGCAGTATTGCTGCTGCCGGTATTTACAAGTTTTTACTTCGTTGCTTCACCCAGCAACAGCACCGATGTATATAGCAGCATTACTAATAGCTATTCGCAAGTAAACAATGTAAGGGCAACAGATCTTACACCAGTACAAACAGTTCGTCCTTTTAATTTTATAGAAATTCCCATTGCACCAACCGACCCACTAACCATTAAATTAGGTACTGCCATGTTGGTGCTTGGTAAATATTTAAAGTTAATACTGTTACCATATCCTATGAATTTTTATTACGGTTATTCATATATAAGCCCTGTGGCTATTACAGAAGCTATTCCTATGCTTTCCGTAGTTGCTTATGCAGCCTTACTGTTCGTTGCTATTTTCTTTTTTAAGAAAAGTCCTTTACTCTCGTTCGGTATTTTGTTTTACCTTATTTCAATTTCCGTTTTTTCAAACTTGGTATTAAAAGTGCCGGGAATGATGGGAGACCGGTTCTTGTTTATTCCTTCACTTGGGTTCTGTTTCTTTTTAGTGTTTGTTCTTTCTAAAATTTTCAAACAAAGTTTTGATAAGGCAATAGATTGGAAAGCCATTGCCCAGCCCATGAAAATTTCTTTGGCAGTAATTCTTTTACTATACTCATTACTTACTTTTTCGCGTAATGCAGATTGGAAAAACCGCATAACACTTTTTAGAAACGATATTAAAACAGTAGAGAACTCCGCACAGGCGCAAAATCTTTTAGGCTTGCACTTACTGCTGGCTTCTACGCAAGAGGCTGATGCTATAAAACGAAAAGAATTACAAGAAGAATCGCTTTTCCACCTAAAGCGCGCAGTAGCTATTTATCCAAAATTCCTAAACGCCACTTTTGACCGGGCAAGATTGTTGGAGCAAATGGGGCGATATGACGAAGCCCTAATCGTCTATCAAGAAACTACAAAAATTGACACCAACTTTACTACACCTTATTTTGCTATGGGTGTTATTCATCAAAACGCTGGTAGAGAAAAAGAAGCTGCGGAGTGTTACGAAAAGTATTTGCCTGCGCATCCTTTCCAAATGGAAGTTTATGCCAACTTAAGCTATTCGTATTTTAAGCAGCAGTTGTATGATAAATCTATTGCTACTAATCAGCGCGCCTTGGCAGTAAACGTGGCAGCTTTTGACCCTACCATTAACATAGCAAAAACCTATAAGCAAATGGGAGTAAACGATAGTGCTTTGTATTATTTTGAAAGAGCGCAACTTATTCGTCCCGATGTTAACATAGCGGCTGTTATTGACGACTTGAAGAACAAGAAGTAAAGCCCGCGCATTTTTTATTTTCGCCACATGGAAGAAATTTTCGACAGAGCATATATTGTATTAGAAGAAATTAAAATTTCATCTCCCGAAACTGTGGAAGCATTAGAGCAATTCCGTATTCAATACTTAGGCACTAAAAGTGTGCTTAAAGATTTGTTTGGTGCTATGGCGCAATTGCCTAGCGAACGCAAGAAAGAATACGGGCAATTAATGAACATGCTTAAAGCTGCTGCCGAAAAAAAGTTTGAAGAACTGAAGGTGATGTTTGAAACTTCAAAACCATCTACCAAAGAAATTCCTGATTTAACGGCACCAGGGTTTAATATGCCATTGGGTACGCGCCACCCGTTAAGTATTGTAAAGAACAGAATTATCGAAATTTTTTCACGCATTGGTTTTACCATTGCCGAAGGTCCAGAAATTGAAGATGACTGGCACAACTTTACTGCCCTTAATACTCCACAAGACCATCCCGCGCGCGATATGCAGGATACTTTTTTTCTTACTGAAGATAAAAACTATATGCTTCGCACGCATACTTCTTCGGTTCAAATACGGAAGATGGAAAGCGAAAAGCCACCTTTGCGGTATATTTTCCCGGGGCGTGTTTACCGTAACGAAACTATTTCGGCTCGTGCACATTGCACTTTTCACCAAGTAGAAGGATTATACATTGATGATAATGTTTCGTTTGCCGATTTGAAACAAACTATGCTTTATTTTGCACAAGAAATGTTTGGCAAAAATGTGCAAATACGTTTTCGCCCATCGTTTTTCCCGTTTACAGAACCAAGTGCCGAAATGGACATTTCGTGTTTTATATGCGATCAAAAGGGCTGCGTAGTTTGCAAGCAAAGCGGTTGGGTTGAAATTGGTGGTTGCGGAATGGTTGACCCTTCGGTGTTAGAAAACTGCAAACTTGACCCTAAAAAATATTCAGGCTTTGCTTTTGGTATGGGCGTTGAGCGTATTACCCAACTTAAATTTCGGGTGAATGATTTGCGTCTTTATTTCGAAAATGACATTCGTCTTTTAAAACAGTTTAGTTCGGCTGTTTAGTCTTATTTAAGTCTGTTATGTAGAAAAAGCAAAAGGCGCAACTTTTTAAAGTTGCGCCTTTTGTATTGAATAGCAGTTAAGCTTATTTTTGCTTAGCTGTTTTATTCATTTGTTTTTTAGCTCTTACACTTACTGGGTTAGCCTTTCCAACTTCACCATTTCGCTTGTTAGCTAAAATTTGCTGCATAGTCTCTTGTTCACTTATTGGAAACGGTGCAACATACTTATATTTGCCGCGCGTATCGCCAGTTCCACCAGCTACATCAAAACCAAAACGATGGTCTTGATAATAAACACGCTTGCCGGCTACGCGGTAACTAAATGTTACGTTAGAGTTGCCACCACCAAGTTCTTTTACTTCAAAACTTGTTTTGCCTTGCACTACATACAAGCCTTTGCAATCGCCTTGTGGAGTAACAGTAATTACCATGGGATGATTGTTATCTACCACAACAGTTTCAAGAAATAAAGCATCTAACTGAACTGTGGTAGAACCGTTATTCAATTTAGCATTGCCAAAATCTTCAAACCACATTTCTGGACTTTCTACTGTGTAAACCAACTGGTTACCTTTAGAAGTAGGCACCGAAGCAGATTTAGTACCCGTAGTAACGGTATTACCTCTAGCATACATAGCATAGTTCCCTGTAGTTGTACCTGCTGAACCGTAAACACCTACATCGGAAGCCCCAACAGTATAACTGCCACCGAAGCCAATACCAGCCACACCTACCCCGAAAAGATTAGCAGCATCATAATCGCCATATACACCGGTATAAGTAGTATCGTTAGCAAATACGCCTGTACCAATACCTAAGTTAGTTCCATACAAAGCAATTGACTGCGATACAGCACCTTGATAAATACCAACTGCACCAAATGCACCTGCTCCCGAGCTATCAATGGTTTGAAAAAACCCTCCACTTCCGCTGGTACCTAATCCATTTACAGCACCACCACCTGCGGTAGAATAACCGATACCCATTACGGCAGAAATTCCCGCTCTGCCCGCTGTACCCAATACACCGCTGGTGTTTACTAACCAGCCACCAAACTGAACGCCTAAAGCGTTGTAGCCTAAATAAGCATTTACCGAATCATTTTGTGCTTGCACTCTAACGCCATAAGTACCCGAAGCAGAAGTGCCTTTATTGACGCGCACTCCAGATAATGTACCTGACGAAAGCAACAAACGGTCAGTAGCATTAGGTGCAGTGTTTACGCCTACGGCTGTTGCGTTGTCTTGTATTTGCGAAAGACCTATAGCCGAAGCACTTGTCCATTTAGCTACATAGTTTGCTGTTCCACCACTTAATGCACCGCCTGTTCCTGTTGGTCCAGTCGCTCCTGTTACACCTACACCTGTTGCACCTGTTGCTCCAGTAACACCAGCTAAACCAGTTGCTCCGGTTGCGCCTGTTACACCAGCTGTGCCAGCACCTGTTGGTCCTGTAGCACCTGTGGGTCCTGTAGCTCCACCTCCTACTCCTGTAGCACCTGTTGCCCCTGTTGCACCAGCAACTCCTGCACCTCCAGTTGCGCCAGCTAATCCATTATTACCTGTTGGTCCGGTTGCGCCTGTAGGTCCGGTTGGGCCTGCACCTGCACCGGTTGGCCCAGTAGCTCCCGTAACACCTGCACCCGTTGCTCCAGTTGCGCCATTGGCTCCTGAAGCCCCAACATTACCTTGGTTGCCAGTAGCACCGGTCGCACCAGTTGGTCCTGTTGCACCTGTAGTTCCACCCGAAGACGAACTGCCTGAAAATAAAGCATAAGGAACACTAATTAATTGGGAAGTTCCCATATCTACATAGGTACCACTGTTGTTGATGTCTACTTCTACTTGTAAAAATTTAGAACCGGTACCCCAACTTACCACGCCTAAGTTACCATTACTACCTATTTGAGCATTTACTAAACCAAACTGATTGGCAAATGCGTTATTAATTTCGCTGTAAACTGAAGTGCCTGTAGCAGAACCATCATGAATAGTAAATCGAAGTTTCACAGGAGTATTGGCTACGGCCGTGCCTGACGAATTACGAACTACCGCTTGGTAATTCATTTGTTGTGGACTTTGTGCTGATGTTGACATAGCAACAAACATCAGCACACTAAGAAAAAGGAAAATTTTCTTCATGTAATGGGTTTGAAAAAATAAAAAAATGAAATTGAAAAATTGATTAGTTGATTACTTGGAACTTCTTGGTACTAACATGAGTTTTGCCATCTTTAGCCGATACAAAATTCATAGTAAGCATATATACACCTGCGGCATACATCGAAACGTTTACTTGTTCTACAATCTTTCCGTTATCGTAATTAGCATTATATAAATCTGAAACTTTCTGACCTAATACATCATACAAAGCAATTTGAACTCTGCCTTCTTCAGGTAATTGGAAACCAAACCACATATTATCTACCGCAGGGTTAGGATATACTACCAAAGAACCAAATTCGTCTTGAGTAAGGTCTATTAAACCCGTTACGTTATCGTTGGGTTGTTGAAAGCCTTGGGTAAGAATGTTTCCGTTGGCACTAAAGGTTTGAACCATGGTCATTTCTCCAACAGTATAAGATAAACTACCGTTAGCATTAGAAGAAAAACCGCCAGTGCTGGAAATTACTGTGGGGGTTAACATTTGCGCGCTTAAGCCTGTTGCAGTAACCGCCATTAATAGTAGGAAGTAGATTTTTTTCATGTGTGTG
>CAMBIM010000156.1 GCA_945867505.1 Chitinophaga pinensis | reverse complement strand
GCTACAGAGGTAAGAAACAAAAGAGCAATCAATATTTTCTTCATAGCAATTAGTTGAATTCAATAGTATAAAAAACCCCGCATGTGCGGGGTTTCTGTGGTTTAGTAGTTAGCTTCTTTTCTCCAAGCCTTCCATTCCTTTTTATCAATTTGGCTGAACACATCTTTTACTGCACCGCCCCACGCTGTTTTAGCGTTGCTGCCTGCGGCTTTGCCGGTCATCTTTTTATGCCACACCACTTTGCGGCTGGCAATGTCGAAGAAGGTGACATGGAATACCGCATTGCCCGTAGCTTTGTTTACGCTTTCGGCAATAAAGATAAGACCAAGACCAGCCTTTTTGCTGCCGGTAGAAAGTTGCTTAACACGGTCAGCAATGTTCTCATCGGTAAACTCTACTTCGGCACCGGTGTTCATGGTTTCGGTTTCGCGGGCAAGGTTTTCTTTAGTAATGCCGTTAGGGTCTTTGTAAACAGCGTTCTTGCCGAACATCTTCGTTAAGTCCATATCAATGGTTACATCGTTCCAAGGCTTAAAATATTCATCGCGTATTTTGTGCGGAGAGTCTTCTAAACCCAACACTTTGGTTTTAGTAAAATCTACCCCAAACCAACTCATGGTTAAGCTGCTCCACACCAGCGAAGCATCTTGCGCACGCAAAACAATAACGGAAACCATAACTGCTAACAAGAGAACATTCTTTTTCATTTGCTTTATATTTTGTTTTGTGGACGAATTAAAAATAAAAAAACGAAAGCGCGTCATTGCGAGTGTCCCTGTAGCTATCGGGATTGCGGCCGAAGCAATCTCCTTGCGATATTAGAGGATTACTCATGCTACAATTTTTTTTAAAGGAATTCGTGAATTCCGCTTCGCTTCATTTTGCTTTGCAGAGCCTCGCAACGCGACTATTTCTCGGCAGCATCTCCGTTTCTGCACTCTGCGGAAATAGGCAGAAGAAAATGCTAAGGAGCAAAAACCCCGAATGAATTTAAGTTGGCTATATTTCCAAACTAACCGAACATGAAAGATAACATGGTAACCCTCGATAACTATTTAGACAGCCATTACATACACCGTAGCAACTGGCTAAGAGCCGCTGTGTTGGGAGCCAACGATGGCATCATCTCAATTTCCAGCCTTGCCATAGGTGTGGCAGCGGCAAGTGTAACCCGAGAGCCTATTGTGTTAGCCACCGTAGCCGGGCTGGTAGCCGGTGCATTATCTATGGCTGCCGGTGAATACGTTTCGGTAAGCTCCCAAACCGATACAGAACAAGCCGATATTGAAAGAGAGAAGAAAGAGCTGAAAGAAATGCCGGCAGAGGAGCTGAAAATATTAGCGGAGATTTACGAAAAGAGAGGGCTGAAAAAAGAAACTGCCATGCAGGTGGCCCTTGAACTTACAGAGAAGGATGCCTTGGCTGCACACATCAGAGACGAATTAGGCCTGAACGAAATCAGCCAGGCCAACCCCATACAGGCGGCATTTGCATCGGGTGCTTCCTTTACAGTAGGTGGTGTATTGCCTCTCTTAGTCATTCTTTTTGCACCGGTTAAAGGTATGGAATACTGGCTGTATGGTTCCACCATTATTTTCTTGATTATACTGGGAACCATAGCCGCAAAAACCGGAGGCTCAGGCATCATAAAAGCAGTGGCGCGTATTGCTGTATGGGGCTCTATTGCCATGGGACTATCGGCATTGGTGGGTTACATCTTTGGGGTTAAAGTATAAGTACATTTAGCACGGGCTTCGTTTCGGGAAGCTGTGGAAATGAAAACTATTTAATGCGGTTGGTTAGCACACCAACCCGCTCCACCTCTTTGTTAGCTCTTCACATTAATTCTCGCTTACAGTAAACTCAACCCTTCGGTTCTGTTGCTTACCTTCATCGGTAGCATTGGTGGCTATGGGTTTAGCACTGCCAAAGCCGGAATAACTTATTCGCCCTAAGTCAATACCTTTAAGAACTAAATAGTCGGCCACAGAGCGGGCTCTTGCTTCGGACAAGGCTAAGTTGTGGGTTTCATCGCCCGTTTGGTCCGTGTGTCCGCTTATTTTAATAGCTGTGCCTGGCTCATCAGTCAACCACTGCGTTAATTTATCTAACTCCGAAAACGACTCGGGCAGCAGTTCGCTTCTGTTGCTGGCAAAGAATATGTTTTGAAGTATAACTGTTTCTCCGGGCCGGGCAGAAAATGTTTCCATAACCGGAGCTTGTGCCTGCTCAATCTTAACCGTATCGGTTGCTTTAGGTATGAGGGTAATAGATACATCGTCAATATAATAATGGGCAAAGCCTACATAGCGTTTAGCAGGGTCGTGGTTAAAATAACCTAGAATAAATGCACCCTCATTACCCTGTGCACGATACACGGCTGAAAACTTTGTCCATTTACTTTTGCTTTTATAACCGACCGGTTTATCAAAAATAATATTGGGTTTTGTCCGAATGCCTTTATTGCCAAGCCCGAAAGTCATTTTGGGTATAAACAACACCCCAAACTCTTTTACGCTTCCTATGGATAGTTCGGCCCGGCTAATGTAGCAATCCACCAAATAGTCGCTTCCTTTTACCAGCTTATCGGTAAGCCTGGTCTGCACGTATTCAATAAAATTAGTTCTTACACAAATGCCAGCATAAGCCTTACCGGAGTGGGGCTTTTGTACACCAAAAACATTGGATGGCACACCGGCATGTAATCCTCCATTTTTATGGTAATAATCAGAAGCACCCTGTGTGGGGCTCATCCAGTTTTTTGTGCAGGTAAGCGAATTCTCCTTTCTTACGGGCAGTCGGTGTACTATCTCAAAACCAGAATCGGGTACTAAGTTTTGCGCATTCACCTGTAACGCGATACAAAACAAAAAGGCGAACAAAAAAGCAGAGGAAAGATTCAACCCACACATAAAGCGCCATGTTTTATACTATACAATTCTATTATAAATTTTCACGCTCCGCTTATAACCACATTAAACTATGCCTTATTCAGCAGTTAAAGGTGGTATACCGAATGTAAATAAATCACCGACTAATACAGCGCATCTTCTGTGTAATCTGTGATTTCTGTGAGCCGGTAGCCCACTATGCTCCATTCCGTTTTTTGTTTCTTACTTTTATACCAACAAAACCGGCTTATGAAAACAAAAATTCTACTCCTATTTCTTATCCTGCATAGTTCTATAATTACCATTCAGGCCCAGCAACTTTACAGCACTCAACAAGGCGACCTTGCCATCAGCATTACCGACCATGATACCATCCGGCTAATGGTGAGCAACGAAATGTTACTTACACTAGATTACGAAACTTCGAAGATAAGCCTGAAAGTAGGCTACGAAACTTTTCGCACTCAAATAGATTCGCGGGATGCTAAACTACGAGCCATGAAAGGCACGTATCTGGAATACACCGGTAAGCTGGGCATCAGCATTAACACCCGCAACTACGGCCCGCAAAAGTATAATATGGAAGGGGTGCTAACCACTGGCAACACACCGGTTACGCTACAAGGCAACGGCTCTATGACCTGTATGCCTGCCGGTGATTACGCTACTCCAGCCTGTATGCTTTTAGTATCGCTGCAAACCACTCTTTCTGTATTGCACCTAAACCATATTTTTACGGGAGCAGAAGATGGTGTGCGCATAGATGTTCGCCAATCAATTCTTAAAAAAATAGGGGATTAAACAGTCTCGATGCCATCGCTTTGAGTATATCTAATACTTAGACAATGACAACCCAATTGGAAAGACCTCCAACATCTGGCGAATACGAGGAAATATTTTTCGACATTAATAGCTCTTGGCGCGGACAAAACTGGAACTATGTTTTGTTCACAACAAGTTCAGGCTATAAATGGGTTGGACATTTCAGAAATCAAGAAACAACAAATTTTAAACTTGCCGAACTTCCTTCCAAAAGTATTGCGTGTATAATTTCAGGCGGACACGGCTACATTGTAGACATTGAAAAGAAAGAAAAGCTCATAGACTTAGAACAAGATATGATTCTTGACCTTGTCTCAGACGATAAGGCTAATTGCTTTTATATTTCAACATATTGGAGCATTTCCAGAGTTGATGAGAATTTTAACGAAATCGATGTTGACCTTCCAATTGGACCAGATGGAATATTCTTTACAAAAAGAACCGACAGGAAACAATTTCTGAAACTGGAAGAAATTGGCGCAGACTTAAAAACAAATTACGACTATTATATAGACTTGGATAAACGGGTCATCGAAAAAAACATTACCCCTTCCTCAAATACTTAGTCAGTATCACAATAGTTTGTCCTTCTATCTTTCCTTCAATCTGTTCAAAATTATCGGCTACTAATTTTATTCCTTTTACTACAGTGCCAAGTTTGGCGTTAAGGTTACTGCCTTTTACATCCAGCGTTTTGGTCAGCACCACATTGTCGCCATCCTGCAACTGATTGCCGTTGCAATCGCGATGCAGTTCTACGGCAGAGGTATTTTCGTGGTCGCCTGTGGCTTTGGCCCAGGTTAGTGTCTCATCATCCAGATATATCTGGTCAATGGCATCGGCCGCCCAGCTCTCATCTCGCAGGCGGTTGAGCATACGCCAGGTTACTACTTGAACAGGCACCACCTCACTCCACATAGTTTCGTTCAGGCAAGCCCAATGCTTGCTGTCCAATTCTTCTTTCTTGGTGAGTTGTAGATTGCACTTTTCGCATACCAGCAGGCTGTCTTCCTCGCGCTGTTCGGCATGTGGCGGCACATCATACACGCTAAGGTTATTAGTGGCTTTACACAATTCGCAGGAGTTGTTGCCGCGGGCTTTTAAGGTATTTTCCAGACTCATATTTCACTTTTAAGCGGGTGAATGTAATTTCATTTACTCCCTGCGCCACATGATAATTATTAGGTGTTAATCCCATTGGGGGCTTAAACTATCGGCATTCATTAGCTCTTTAAAGTTTGCCGTTTAAAAAAAAACGGTTTGGTTTGTCGCGCTTAAAAATCATAAAATATAATTATGGCAGAAAAAATTACCATCAGCAGAGGAAAACTTAAAGTTCCTGATGAACCTATTATCCCTTTTATTGAAGGAGACGGAACAGGTGCCGATATATGGGCAGCCAGCGTGCGTGTATTAGACGCAGCCGTAGCTACCGCATACAAAGGCAAAAAGAAAATTGAATGGAAAGAAGTATTGGCAGGGCAAAAGAGTTTCGACAAAACCGGTAGCTGGCTACCTGAAGAAACACTAACTGCTTTCCGCGAATACTTAGTAGGTATTAAAGGACCATTGACAACTCCCGTTGGCGGTGGTATACGTTCACTGAACGTGGCATTGCGTCAAATACTTGATTTGTATGTTTGCCTTCGCCCGGTGCGTTATTATACCGGCACACCTTCTCCGGTTAAACACCCCGAGAAAGTAAGCATGGTTATCTTCCGCGAAAACACCGAAGATATTTATGCAGGTATAGAGTTTGCAGGCGGAAGCCCCGAAGCTTTAGAAATGCTTAAATTTTTGAAGAAGAAGTTTGAGAAAGACTTTGCTAAAATCCGTTTTAGCGATAAAAAGAAAGGAAAAGAATACATCAAGTTGGCTAAGCTAAAAGATACTGACCCAGAAACATGCGTTGGTATTGGTATTAAACCGGTATCTAAAATCGGTTCACAACGTTTAATCCGCTCGGCTATTCAATACGCTATCGATAACAAACAGAAGAGTGTTACCCTTGTTCACAAAGGCAACATTATGAAGTTTACCGAAGGCGGTTTCCGCGATTGGGGTTATGCTTTGGCAGAAACCGAATTTGCAGCAACCACTTACACTTGGAACACTTGGGAAAAAACCAAGAAAGAAAAAGGCGAACCGGCAGCTAACGAAGAAATGAAAGCTGCTTCTGCCGCTGGTAAAGTAATTGTAAAAGATTCTATTGCCGATATTACCCTACAGCAAGTATTAACCCGCCCGGAAGATTTTGATATAATAGCTACATTGAACTTAAATGGCGATTATCTTTCTGATGCACTAGCAGCACAGGTTGGTGGAATAGGTATTGCACCAGGTGCAAACATTAACTATGTAACCGGTCATGCAATTTTCGAAGCTACACACGGAACAGCTCCTAAGTATGCAGGATTGGATAAAGTAAATCCGGGTTCTGTAATTCTTTCAGGTGCTATGATGTTTGAATACCTTGGGTGGGACAAAGCCGCACAACTAATTCATAAAGGATTAGAATCTGCTATTGCCAACAAACGCGTTACTTACGATTTTGCCCGCTTAATGGAAGGCGCAACAGAAGTAAAATGCAGCGAATTTGCCGATGAAATTATCAGCCAGTTTTAAGCACTGATTAAACCAATAACTAAAAGCCCCGTCATTAACACTTGACGGGGCTTTGCTTTTGCATTATATTGCATTGCTGTCTTTTTATAAATTCGTACGATAAAAAAAACTGACATGAATAAACTTCGCCTAGCATTTTTGGTTTTTGTTGCATCAATGTCACTTACCTCTTGCCGAAAGGAGCTTGCCGAAAGCATTCAAAGCG
>CAMBIM010000155.1 GCA_945867505.1 Chitinophaga pinensis | reverse complement strand
TAATCTTTGTGGCACCGAGCATCGACTACATTATCAGCAAACGATTAAACGTAAAGCTCTTCTTTGAGCAAACGCAAACCATTCCAAAAATTTCTTCGGGCTTCCCTACCACCAACACCAAGGGTGGAATTACACTAAGATTCTCGCTGGCAGATTAAATTCTTTTAAACCTCATAGGTTTTGAAAACCTGTGAGGTTTCATATTTTCACGCGCACAAAAAATAAAACAACTACCATGAATTTTCCGGCAGATTTAAAGTACAGCAAAGAACACGAGTGGGTTCGTGTAGAAGGTAACACAGGCACTATTGGCATTACCGATTTTGCACAAAAAGAACTGGGCGATATTGTCTATGTAGAAATTGAAACCGTGGGCGACAGCATAGAAAAAGATGCGGTTTTTGGAACGGTGGAAGCTGTAAAAACGGTGTCGGATTTATTTTTGCCCGTAGCCGGAAAAATTATAGCGAAGAACGAAACCCTGAACGATGCACCGGAAGCGGTAAACTCTGACCCATACAACACGGGCTGGATGGTGAAGATTGAGTTTAGCGATGCAGCGCAGTTAGACAGCCTGATGGATGCTGAAACGTACAAGAAACACATAGGGGCGTAGTTAAATTCGAAAGTTCGGAAATGTGTAAATTCGGGAATAAAAAACCCGAACTACATTAAAAGCCGGTTGTTTAATTTTCGAATTATCAAATTATCAATTTTCCGAATTGCAATCTTTTATAAAATATAACTGGCCGTCCATACTTTGGGCGGCTTTTATTTTGTATGCCTGCCTTACCTCGTCCGGCTCGTTGCCCAGGGTAACCATTCCGCATTTAGATAAACTGGTGCACTTTACTTTTTATGTAGTGCTTGCCGGTTTATTGTTTTGGGGTTGGCAAAAACAAAGTGCCTTTGTGTGGCTGCATAAAAATATGGTGCTAAAAATTTTAATAGTTGCCTGCACATATGGTCTACTGGTAGAAGTAATGCAGGAAGTTTTTACCACTACCCGCCATTTTGATATGCTGGATGAATTAACCAACGCCACCGGTGCGGTGGTGGGAAGTTTAATTAGCGTTAAACTTTTGAAATAACTTCACCTGCATTTCTATCTTCATTTTTGTAATGAAAAAACTGTTTCTCTTTTTCACTTTTAGCTTTTCACTTTTAGCTTTTGCCTATTCACAAGCGGGCAGAGATGAAACGCTGGCGAACAGCTACATGCAAAACGGAGAGTTTGATAAAGCGGCAGAGTTGTATCAGAGCCTTTGGGAGAAAAGCAATTACGACCTTAAGTTTTATCAGCCGCTTTATAAATGTCTGCTCACCCTAAAAAAATATGACGACTTAGAGAAAGTAATAAAGAAGGAGCTGAAGAAATACGATAACGCCCCGCAGTATTTAATTGACCTGGGCTATATGTTTTCGCAACTGCCGAATGCCGATAAAGCGAAAGAGCAATTTGATAAAGCACTAAAGGGATTAGGTGCAAATGAAGTTTCTGTGCGCGCTTTGGCCAATGCTTTTGAAGCGTATCACCTCTACGATTATGTAATTGCCGTTTACGACCGTGGCGGAAAAGTGGCACGCAACGAAACGTATTTCAGTTTTGAATTGGCACAAACGTATTTGAAGAAGGGTGACATTACCAATGCCGTAAAATTTTATTTGCTGAACCTGGAAGCCAATCCGCAGAATGCGCAAACGGTGAAGAACACCGTGCAGACATCTCGCGATGAAGCAAAGCTGCTGGAAGAATTAGAAACGCAACTCTATTCAAAAGTGCAGAAGAACTCTGCCAACGAAGATTACATTGACTTGCTTACTTGGGTGTATGTGCAGAATAAAGATTTTGAAGGGGCTATAGTGCAGATGAAAGCGCTGGACAAACGGAAAGGCGAAAACGGTTTTCGCGTGCAAAACATTGCCCGCATGGCACAAACCGAAGGTGATTATACCAATGCTATTTCGGGGTTTGAATATGTGGTGAGCAAGGGCAAAGACAACACACTTTATTTTTCTGCCCGCACCGAATTGCTGAATTGCAGGAAAGAGAAGGTTTCGAAAAACATTAATTACACGCAAGCAGATTTGGAAGGATTGAAGGGTGATTATCTTCTTTTCATCAACGAAAACGAAAGGGGTTTCCGTACCGCGCAAAGCATGAAGGAGCTGGCAGACTTAGAAGGTTTTTACTTACACGATTTGAAAAGCGCGATTGATTTATGCAATGAAGTTATAGCCATGCCCGGTGTAAACGCGCAATTGAAAAACCAAACCAAGCTTTCGCTGGGCGATTTTTATTTGATTGATGGCGATGTTTGGGAAAGCACGTTGTTGTATTCGCAAGTAGATAAAGACGAGAAAGATTCTCCTCTTGGAGAAGAAGCGCGTTTCCGCAATGCCAAGCTGGCTTACTACAAAGGCGATTTTGAATGGGCGCAAACACAACTGGAGGCATTGAAGAGTTCTACTTCTGAATTGATTTCAAACGATGCGATTAATCTATCTGTGTTTATTATAGATAACCTCGGGTTAGATACAGTTGAAACACCAATGCAAATGTTTGCGAAAGCTGAACTGCTGATGTATCAAAATAAAGATGAGCAAGCTCGCGGCACGCTTGATACTATTACATATTTATTTCCCGGTCACGCTTTGTTTGATGATATAGAATATTTGAAAGCACAGATGTTTGTGAAGAAGAAGGAGTTTGAAAAGGCAGTGCCGTTGCTGGAAGACATTATTAAAACCTACAAGGAAGATTTAAAAGGCGATGATGCCACCTTCCTTCTGGCAAAAATTTACGAAGAACATTTGAATGATAAGAACAAAGCAATGGAGCTTTACAAATCCATCATCACCGATTACAATTCATCCTTACTGGTTATAGAAGCCAGAAAGAAATACCGGTTGTTGAGAGGAGATACTTTAAGTGAATAAACCCCTAAATCCCCTAAAGGGGACTTGAAATACAACTATGATAGTATATAACGTAACCGTAAAAATTGATTTAAGCATTCACGACCTTTGGTTGAGATGGATGAAAGAAGAACACATTCCGCGCGTAATGGAAACCAAATGCTTTGTTGATTGCAAAATGTATCGCGTGCTAGAAGAGAATACAACAGATGGCATTACGTATGCATTCCAGTATTTCGCTAACGAAATGTCAAACTACTTTGATTATAAGGAACATCACGCAGCGCGTTTGCAAAAAGAAAGTCTGGATTTGTTTCCAGGTAAGTTTCAGGCATTCCGAACTCTGCTGAAAGAGATTTGATATTTTTTCTGATTAGCTTAGCCACAAAATAAAAGATATACAAATGAAAAAAATAATCTTCGCCTTCGTTGTCATTGCAATCTCCATTGCATCTTGCACAAAAAAATCTGCTCCCACCGCTGCCGTTAAAGAGAAAGTATATGATGGAGCAAATATTTTTGCCTCTAATTGCGCGCGCTGCCATGGTACCGCAGGAGTTAAAGACAGCCGCACACCTAATCTGCAAACTATTGCGCTTGATAAAGCTGGCTTGGTAAATAGCATTACAAAGGGCGTGGGTCACATGCCCGCATTTGAAGACAAACTTTCTACAGCTGAAATTACTGCGGTTGCCGATTTGATTGTTGGCTGGCACAACAAATAATGGATAGCTATCGTGTTATTGGTTTAATGAGTGGCAGTTCGCTTGATGGACTGGATATAGCTTATTGCCAATTTCAGCTTAATGCAGGTAAATGGAGTTTCGAAATTCTGAAAACTGATGTAGTAGAGTTTTCGGTTGAATGGATTGAGGAGTTAAAAAGACTGCCTGTTGCTTCTGCAAAAACACTTTGGCAAGCACACGCTAATCTTGGAAATTATTTTGGTGAATGTGTAAGCGAGTTTATCGAAAAGCATTCTCTCCAAAATAAAGTTGACTTTGTTGCTTCGCATGGTCATACCATTTTCCATTTCCCTGATAAAAAATTCACTACACAAATAGGCGATTGTGCAGCAATTGCAGCGCAAGCTAAGCTACCGGTGGTTTGCGATTTTCGCTCAGCGGATATTGCCAATGGCGGACAGGGAACGCCTATTGTGCCGATAGGAGATAAATTTCTTTTTGCCGATTACCGGTTCTGTTTGAACATTGGTGGAATAGCCAACATCTCCAGCAAAACAGAAAATCAAATTGTTGCTTTTGATGTTTGCGGTGCCAATCAGGTTTTAAATTCTTTGGCTGATAGTTTAGGTAAAGAATATGATGATGATGGGCGAATTGCCGCAAAAGGAAATGTAAATGAAGAGTTGTTGCAGAAATTAAATGCCTTAGAATATTGTTCTCTTCCTTATCCAAAATCTTTAGATAATAGTTTTTCGCGGGAAATGGTTTTGCCGTTGCTGAAAGAATTTCAAATTTCTACAGAAGATAAATTGAGAACCGTTGTTGAACATATTGCAGTGCAAATTTCAAAACACATCCAGTTGATTGGAGAGAAAGAGAAACTAAATTTCATCGCAAACGAGAAAATGCTGGTAACTGGTGGCGGAGCTTTCAATAAGTTTTTAATAGAATGCATTAAAGCACAAACAAACATTTTAATAGAAGTGCCGAATGATGAATTGGTAAAGTTTAAAGAAGCGGTTGTTATTGCCTTTATGGGAGTGTTGAGAATGCGGAATGAAATAAATGTATTGCGTACGGTAACCGGTGCATCGAAAGATACCATTGGCGGTGCGGTGTACCTTCCTTAAAAACAGAACATGAATTTAATTACCGGAGCGACCGGATTACTGGGTTCTTATCTTGCTAAACTTCTCCTTACAAAGGGAGAAAGGGTTCGCGCAATTAAGCGCAAGACTTCTAACCTATCTTTGCTTGGGAAATTTGCAGAACAGATAGAATGGGTAGAAGGCGATGTATTGGATATTCCTTCGTTGGAGGATGCAATGGTTGGTGTAGACAATGTGTATCACTGCGCTGCTATAGTTTCATTTATTCCAAGTGAAGTAGAATATATGATGAAAGTGAATGTGGAAGGTGCTTGTAATATGATGAATATGGCATTGAGCAGTGGCGTAAAAAAAGTAGTGCATGTAAGTTCTATTGCAGCATTCGGCATTCCGGTAAACGGCAAATTGATTAATGAAAATTTTTCGGACCCAAACATCAACAAAGCATTTTGGTATTACCGCAGCAAGCAATATGGTGAGCGCGAAGCATGGCGCGCCAGCGAAGAAGGTTTGAATGTTGTTGTAGTTTGCCCATCTACAATTCTCGGTGCGGGTTGGTGGGATGCGGAGCCGAATTCGCTGTTTCGTGAAATTTATAACGGACTCAAATTCTATACTACCAGCACCAACGGTTTTGTAGATGTGCGCGATGTTGCCGAATGTATGCACCGGTTAATGCAAAGCGACATTAGTGGAGTGAAGTTTATTGTGAGTGCGGAAAATCTTTCGTTCCACGAAGTTATTTGGCAAATGGCTGACGAACTAAAAGTAAAGCGACCAAGTATAGAAGCAGGAAAATTTCTCCGCGCTATTGCGTGGAGGACAGAAGCTATAAAATCTCTATTTACTAAACAGCGGCCACTTATTACTAAAGAAAGCGCAGAACTTGCATCTATTAATTTTACTTATGACAACGAAAAAATCAAGAAAGCAATCAACTATAATTTCAGACCGATGAAAGAAACTATTGCTCAGACAGCTCAAGTATTTTTAAAATCGCAGAAAGAGGGAATAGATTTTGGAGCTTTTATTTAAAACTCATTTCACTCTCACTCGCTCTTTTTGCAGGAAAGTAAGAAGCCAATAAACTAATAGAAACAATAATAGCCAGCGTAACTAGGGGGTCTATCCATTTTAATTTTACGGGGTAGTAATTGATTACAAAGCTTGAATCATCTCCTCCGCTCAGTTTTAGAAAGTGGAATTTCATTTGCAAAAGGATTATCAAATAGCCTAACGCTAAACCAGTAAGAGCACCAATCATAGAAGATAACATTCCGTTGAGCAGATAAACTCTTTTCACCAAGCGGGCATCGCTGCCCATTGCTTTTAAAATGGAGATATCTTTTGTTTTCTCCAACACCAACATAGAAAGCGAGCCAATGATGTTGAACGAGATAATTAGAATGATAAAACCAAGAATAGCTGTAGTCACCCAACGCTCAATCAGCATAACACGATAGGTTTCTGCTTTTTGTTCGTAACGTGTTCGCACTTCAAAATTTTTTCCAACCAATTCAGCAAGTTGGTTCTTAGCATCTTTAATGTCTGTGCCTTCTTTCAATTTTATTTCGTAAGCCGAAATTTTGGTTTCTTCTCCCAACAATTCTCTTGCAAAATCTAGATTGACAAAAACATACTTCGAATCAAATTCCTGCTGAATAGAAAAAACTCCCGCAGGAATTGCCGACATGGTATTGAACGCATCTTCGGGTGCAAAGGCAGTTTTCACTCCTTTGCGCGGCACGGTAATTCGAAGCGGTTCAACTCCACGCTTCACATCAATATTCATTGGATAGCTGATGTTTGCGCCCAGCACCGCATAATTCATAGAAGAATCGCGCAGTAAAAATTTACCATCACG
>CAMBIM010000154.1 GCA_945867505.1 Chitinophaga pinensis | reverse complement strand
TGCTTTTTTAAAGAAGATGCCATTGGCAGGAAACGTGGTAGTATCTGCTCTAACCGGCTTTGTATTTGTATTGCTCATGTTGTTTGAAGTAAACTTCCTGAACACCATTCATTTTGAAGGTTCACAGTTTGTGTTGGATATGCTGCTATTGCAAGTAAAGTTCTATGGAGGCTTTGCATTCCTCACCAACTTAGCCCGGGAGATTGTAAAAGATATTGAAGACAAAGATGGCGATGCGGAGCACAACATTAACACTATTGCCGTTCAGTTTGGTGAAACTGCTGCTAAGATTACTACTGCTATTGTTCTTGTCCTGTTACTTGTGGTGCTTGCTTTTTTTATGCGTGGCTTTATTGCCGCAGGTGCAGTTAAAGAGTTTGTTTATTTAAGTGTTGCGGTGGTATTACCGGTAATTGCCGCTTTGGTATTGTTGGTTTTAGCTAAAGAGAAGAAGCATTACACTCGTATCAGTCTATTCTTAAAAGTAATCATGCTCTTAGGTATTCTTTCTATCCCGGCTTTCTATTTGTTCAATCTTCAACCGGCAGCATAATTAACTATGGCACGTCATATTATTCTGGCCTCTAACTCTCCTCGCAGAAAGGAATTGATGAAGATGGCGGGCTTTGAGTTTGAAGTAAAGTCAAAGAACGTAGACGAGAATCATCCCGAAGGAATGAAGGCGGAGGAGATTCCTGTTCACTTAGCTTCTAAAAAGGCCAAAGTATTTCTTTCAGAAATAACCGACAACGAAGTGGTTATTGGTGCCGATACCATTGTTATACTCAAGGGAAAGATTTATGAAAAGCCTGTGGACAGAGAAGATGCCATTCAAATGCTTGCTGCTTTAAGCGGACAAATGCACGAAGTAGTTACCGGTGTCTGTATTCTTTCAAAACAGAAAGAAGTTGTGTTCTCCGATACAACAAAAGTTTATTTCAATCAACTAACAAGAGAGGAAATAGAGTTTTATGTAGATAACTACAAACCATTCGACAAAGCGGGCTCTTATGCTTGTCAGGAATGGATTGGTGCTGTGGCTATCAATCGCTTTGAAGGCGATTACTTTAATGTGGTGGGGTTACCCATCAACCGTGTTCATCAAGAGTTGAAGAAGTTCTGATGGAAAATCCTTTCAAAGAATCTCCGCTACAAAAGTTAGAAGATGAACTATTGACGCAGAAAGAAATTACTCTTTACTTTAAGCGCGATGATTTAATACACGAACATGTGCAGGGCAATAAATGGCGTAAGCTCAAATACAATCTGTATGAAGCGCGCCTGAACAAACAAAATACGCTGCTTACTTTTGGCGGACCTTACTCTAACCATATTTATGCCACGGCTGCTGCTGCAAAGCTTTTCCATTTTAAAGCCATAGGTATTATAAGAGGAGAGGAGCCTGTGGTGAAAAGCGAAACACTTTTGTTTGCTGAAGCACAAGGAATGGAGTTGTATTATATGGATAGAGAAATGTATCGGCAGAAGGACGACCCAATGAATATTGAAAGCCTGCGTGTGCAAATTGGCGACTTTTATTACATACCTGAAGGAGGAACTAACGTATATGCCGTAGAGGGTGCAGAGGAAATTATTGAAGAGTTGAATGTGCCTTTCGATTATGTGTGCACACCCTGCGGCACAGGAGGAACGCTGGCGGGTTTAGTTGCAGGCTTAAGAGGGGAGAAGCAAGCCATTGGTTTTAGCTCATTAAAAGGCGATGATACATTAACGGCAAACGTTAATGCCTTAGTAAAAGCATATACCGGAGTAGAGTTTTCTAACTTCTCTATCAACTTCGATTATCATTTTGGCGGTTACGCCAAAGTAAAACCGGAACTGATTCAGTTTATAAAAGACTTTAAACAACAACACAATATTCAGTTAGAACCTGTTTATACCGGCAAGATGTTTTACGGCCTGTTTGATTTAATCGCGAAGGATTATTTCACTAAAGGTTCTTCTATAGTTACCTTACATACCGGAGGCTTGCAAGGTTTGAGTGGGTATAAGGAACACTTCATTTAGGCTCTTCGTTTTTCTTTTCTTCTGCTTCTTTCTTAAACCCATACGGACAATGCTTGCAGCCGTTCTTGCAACAAAAGCCGCGTTGCAGGTGATACTTTTCTGTCATCACCATCAAGCCATTGGCATCGAAATAGAAAAGGTCGTTTTTAGGTGGAGGGCAAGCCATGAAGTGCGAATATAATTATAGTCATCCGATGACTAAACAACAATTCTATATTTGATTTTATATGACACTCGATTTTATAAACACCAAGATTAAGAACCTCGCCATACACCGCGTTGGGAATAGATTAAGAGAAGAAGGCTACTTTCTTTCTAAACAAAGCACCGATGTAAGAGATAGTGATGCGCACGATTTGCTGCTGAAATTCTTTACCGGTGAATTTAAAACGCCTGAATACTTTCAGTTTACGCACCCAACTGCCGTAGAGAATAATGATTTGAATAATCTGGCTGGCCGAATGTTCGGTAAGAAGGGGGACTTTCTTGAGTTCAGTTCCGAAATAGCCAAGCTGCTTTACAGCAAATCGAATCACCCGAAAATAAGCGGTGGCGAGTTGTATGTTACTTCTTTCGAAAGCGTATTGCTGAATGAAGAACCGGTGCAGGCCATCGGCATTTTTAAAACAGAAAGCAAAACACCTTTTATGAAGGTGCTGCACAAGACGGATGTTTACGATTATGAGTTTGACGAGGGCATAAACCTGAATGCTATTGATAAAGCCTGCATTATTATCAATACCGCAAAAGAAGATGGCTACCGCATTTGTATTCACGATAAGCAGAGCAAAGGCGAAGAAGCATTGTATTGGAAAACTGATTTTCTGGGTTTAAAACCTTGTGCGGATGATTACCACAAGACCCGTCAGTTCTTAACGCTTTGCAAAGATTATATCAAAGACCAAATGCCGCAGGAGTTTGAAGTGGAGAAGACTGACCAGATTGATATGCTGAACAAATCGGTTTCGTTCTTCAAAACCAACGAACAGTTCGACTATGATACTTTTAAGCGGGAGGTAATTCAAGAGCCGCACATCATGAAAAGCTTTGGCAAGTTTAAAGATGAATACGAAGAGCGAAACTCGTTGGTGCTGGGCGATGATTTTGAAATAAACTCATCGGCAGTTAAAAGCCAATCAAAGATTTTCAAAAGCGTATTAAAGCTGGATAAGAACTTTCACGTTTACGTGCATGGCAACAAAGAGATGATTGAGAAGGGTTACGATGAAGAACGAGGAATGAGTTATTATAAACTTTACTACCGCGAGGAAAGCTAAGATGTTAAACCAAACTCTCTCTGGTATATTCTACCACCATCAATAGTTTTAGCGCGAACCATTCGTTGTGCTGTTCAATTTCATCTTTGGCAAGTTCGTGCATTTCTTTTTCGAAGAGAGTGAAATCGTGACCGTAGTTCTCTAGTATATGTATCACTTCCGGTACCGGCCGCATTTCGAAGAGTTCTTTTTCTGTTGGAAGTCTTTCGCAGGTAGCTACCTGCTTCAACGTTTCTTCCGTTAAGTATTTCGATTCGCGTATGCCTTCGGGTAGTTCTGTAATGTTCATGACAAGCCGTTGAATTTTACACCGGTATAATTCTGAGGAGTAATTCTGCGCAGTTCTGTTTTTATTTCTTCTGTTACATCCAGCTTCGAAATAAAATCATGAATAGATTCTTTAGTAATGCCACCGGTTCCGCGCGTTAGTTCTTTTAACTTCTCGTAAGGTTTAGGATAACCTTCTCTTCGTAAAATAGTCTGAATAGCTTCGGCAACCACCGCCCAGTTCTTTTCCAAATCGCTGTTAAGTGCGTCTTCGTTCAGCAATAGCTTGGATAATCCTTTTTCTATGGAAGAAAAAGAAATTAGGGTATGCGCTACCGGCACTCCGATATTTCTCAGCACAGTTGAGTCCGTTAAATCTCTTTGTAAGCGAGAGATAGGAAGTTTGGCAGAAAGATGTTCAAAGAGCGCATTGGCAATGCCTAAATTCCCCTCTGCATTTTCAAAATCAATAGGGTTTACTTTATGCGGCATGGCAGACGAACCCACTTCATTTTTATTAACGCGTTGCTTAAAGTATTCCATCGAAATGTAAGTCCACACATCACGGCACAAATCAATTAATATAGTATTGATGCGTTTCATCGCATCAAAGTGTGCCGACAAATTATCGTAATGTTCAATTTGAGTAGTGTGCTTACTTCTTTTCAACCGGAATCTTCTTTCCACAAAATCGTTGGAGAATTCCACCCAATCAATGCCGGGGTAAGCCACTTCATGTGCGTTTAAGTTTCCGGTTGCTCCGCCAAACTTGGCACTGTAATGTATTTGTTCTAACAGATGTAGTTGTTCCGTTAATCTTTCTACAAAAACATAAATCTCTTTTCCCAAAATAGTTGGCGATGCCGGTTGACCGTGTGTATGCGCCAGCATAGGAATTTCTTTCCAATCGGACGATAGTTTGATTAGCTGCGCTACTAAACGGTGAACTGCCGGTATATAAACCTGCTCGTTGGCATCTTTAAAGGAAAGCGGAATGGAAGTGTTGTTAATGTCTTGTGAGGTCAACCCAAAGTGGATGAACTCTTTCCATTTATCTAAACCAAGTGCATCAAATTTTTCTTTCAAGAAATATTCAACGGCTTTTACATCGTGGTTGGTTATTTTCTCGGTGTCCTTAATGGTCTTTGCATCGGCTTCCGAAAAATTATTAAGGATGTCTCTTAGGGCAGGGAAATGTTTAAAAGGGAAATCTGCCAATTGCGGTAAAGGAATTTCGCAGAGCGAAATGAAGTATTCAATCTCTACATGCACGCGGTATTTTATTAAAGCGTACTCTGAAAAGTAATCGGCAAGTTCTTCTGTTTTGCTTCGGTAGCGTCCGTCAATAGGGGATATGGCTGTGAGCGAATTCAATTTCATTTACGTGTGAATTTTGCGCGAAGATAATTCTTCAACTGTATCGCGCTACAATTCAAAAAACAAATTGAAGTGGGTAACGCGAAAGAGGTGTGTTTGTTGGTTTGATTTCAAAAACATTTATTTGCGCCTCATTAAAAAATAAGCATGAGCAAAAACCTCATCATCGTTGAGTCCCCTGCAAAGGCAAAGACCATCAATAAATTTCTAGGTAGTGATTATGTAGTTACTTCTTGTTACGGTCACATTCGCGATTTACCGGATAGCGGTTTGAATATAGATATAGAGAATGGTTTTGAACCAAACTATGTGGTAAGCGAAGACAAGGAGAAAGTAATAAAGGAGTTAAAGAAGTTGGCGAAAGGTTGTGACGAGATTTACCTGGCAACGGATGAAGACCGCGAGGGTGAAGCCATTTCGTGGCACCTTTGCGATGTATTGAAGCTGAACCCAAAGAAGGCAAAGCGCATTACGTATACAGAAATTACAAAAGAAGCAGTTGTATATGCGGTGGAGAATCCGCGCACTATTAATATGGACTTGGTAAACGCACAACAGGCGCGCAGAGTGCTCGACCGTTTAGTGGGTTACGAAATCTCTCCGGTGTTGTGGAAGAAAGTAAAGCCATCTCTTAGCGCAGGAAGAGTTCAATCGGTAGCTGTGCGATTGATTGTTGAACGCGAAAGAGAAATTCGTGGGTTTGGTTCAGTGGCAAGCTTTAAAGTAGTGGCTTTCTTTTTTGTTACCGATGCTAACGGAAAGAAATCGGTATTTAAAGCAGAGCGCGCCAGCAATTTTAAAACAGAAGCAGAAGCAGAGAAGTTTTTAAAAGAAGTTGTTGCTGCTGAATTTAAAGTAAGTGCTATTGAAAAGAAACCGGGCAAGCGTTCACCGGCTGCTCCGTTTACTACTTCTACTTTACAGCAAGAGGCATCGCGTAAAATTGGTATGTCGGTTTCTAATACCATGCGTGTAGCGCAGCGTTTGTATGAGAACGGACACATTACTTATATGAGAACGGATTCTACTAACCTTTCTGAAACCGCTAACAAAGCATTATCGAAGGAGATTAAGGGTAGATACGGTAAAGAGTTTTACGAGCAACGCACTTATGCTACCAAGAGTGCCGGTGCACAGGAGGCACACGAAGCTATTCGTCCTTCGCACATGGAGAATGCCACCGTAGATGCTGAACCTGATGAGCAAAGACTATACGATTTGATTTGGAAGCGCACTATTGCTTCGCAAATGGCAGATGCGCAGATTGAGAAAACCGTTATTGATATTGTAAACAACAAGAACAAAGAAACGCTACAGGCAAAAGCAGAAGTTATTTTGTTTGAAGGATTCTTGAAGGTATATAATGAGGGAGTGGACGAGGATGCCGAACTGGATGAAGAAGCAGAAGCTTTGATTCCACCGGTGAAAGAAGGACAGGTGTTGGACTTGAAAGAATTGATTGCTACCGAAAGATTTACCAAAGCTTCTGCAAGATATACCGAAGCAAGTTTGGTGAAGAAGTTAGAGGAGTTAGGTATTGGCCGACCATCTACTTATGCGCCAACCATTTCTACCGTGCAGAAAAGAGGTTATGTAGTTAAAGAAGCCCGCGATGGTATAGAGCGCAAATA
>CAMBIM010000153.1 GCA_945867505.1 Chitinophaga pinensis | reverse complement strand
CAAGTGGCTTAATTTCAAGACCTTCGTAAGCAGTAGAGTCGGCATTGTAAGCCGCCAAACGGTGGTTGCGCATTACGCGCAGCATGTGTTTCTTGTTTCTTTCGTAAGAAGGGAAAGCACCCAATGTGCCAGCCATTTCAGCCGAAGTTTTGTAAGCAATACCGGTCATGATAGCGGTGATTGCTCCGCCAATAGCACGTGCTTTATCGCTATCGTAAGGAATTCCGCTCACCATTAATACTGAACCGAGGTTGGCATAACCTAAACCAAGCGTTCTGAATTCATAAGAAAGCTGCGCTACTTCTTTAGAAGGGAATTGCGCCATCAATACGGAAATTTCCAATACAGTTGTCCAAACGCGGCTCATGTGTTCGAAGCCTTCCACATTAAACGCAAGCGTTTTATCGTTAAAGAATTTACGAAGGTTGAACGAAGCTAAGTTACAAGCTGTGTTATCTAAGAACATATACTCGCTGCATGGGTTAGATGCGCGGATAGGTCCGTCTTCAGGGCAAGTATGCCATTCGTTGATAGTAGTATCGTATTGAACGCCAGGATCAGCACAACGCCATGCTGCCATTGCAATTTTATCCCAAAGTTCGTTCGAAGGAATTGATTTCATCACCTTTCCGTTGCTACGGCCAAGCAAGTTCCAGTTTTCGCCTTTTTCTAAAGTATGGAAGAATGAGTTTGGAATACGAACCGAGTTGTTAGAGTTTTGTCCGGCAACAGTTTTGTAAGCTTCGCCTTCATAGTGCGAATCGTAACCGGCAGCAATCAAAGCAGCTACTTTATCTTCTTCTTTGCTCTTCCAGTCAATAAAGTCCATTATCTCCGGGTGGTCAAGGTCAAGACAAACCATTTTAGCGGCACGTCTCGTTGTTCCGCCACTTTTAATTGCTCCGGCAGCAGCATCACCGATTTTCAGGAAGCTCATTAAGCCAGAAGAAGTTCCTCCGCCTGAAAGTTTTTCGCCTTCACCACGAATATTGCTGAAGTTAGTTCCCACACCCGAACCGTATTTGAAGATACGCGCTTCGCGGGTCCACAAATCCATGATTCCACCGCTGTTCACTAAATCATCATCAACAGAAAGAATGAAACAAGCATGTGGTTGAGGTCTTTCGTAAGCCGAAGTAGATTGTTCTAATACACCGGTATCAGGATTTACAAAGTAGTGACCTTGTGGTTTACCGGTAATACCATAGGCAGTATACAAACCGGTATTGAACCATTGCGGAGAATTGGGAGCCGCCATTTGGTCGAGCAACGAGTAAACCAACTCATCGTAAAATACAGTGGCATCTTTTGCAGAAGCGAAATAGCCGTAGCGTTCGCCCCAGCTTTTCCAGCAATCAGCCAAGCGGTGAACTACTTGCTTAGCCGAACGCTCGCCACCCAATGAACCATCCGGTTGCGGCACTCCTGCTTTGCGGAAATACTTTTGCGCGAGAATGTCAGTGGCAACCTGACTCCATCCTTTCGGAACTTCCACGTTGTGCATCTCAAACACCGCATCGCCCTTAGGGTTACGGATTACGCTCGAGCGCAAATCATACTCAAATAAGTCGAATGCCGACTTTTCCTCTTGGGTATAGAGGCGGTCGAACTTCAACCCTTTCTTTTCATTCTTTCTTGCCATAATTGTTTATTGTAGAGATTTTAAAATACTAGTAGGTGTTTTGCTTAAACTTAGACGAATATATTTTTCAGAACTTTTGAAAACCATCCCATTTTTCCACACCATTTGTGCAAACGGGTAGGCTATGTTTCCAAACCCTGTGTGGGCTTGATTTCCTTGTGTGGAAAAAGATTTATCCAAAAAAACTTTGAAATAATTTGGGCATTTCGGGTAAAAATTTTGTCTGTTTTTTAGGGCGGGAAATCGGACGTTTTGCCGCTATTGCCATCTATCGTTGTATTATTGCACCAATGCTTTACCACCAATTCAAATCTTCCCATAAACAACTCGCTGTCCTCATCGACCCCGATCAGCACACGGAAGAAAGTTTAGCGCAATTGCTTCACTTAGCCCAAAACGCCCACACCGATTTCTTCTTCGTTGGCGGAAGCTTGCTGTTGGAAGACCGATTCGAAAAAGCAATCACTTATATAAAGGAGCATTCCAAAATTCCTGTCATCATTTTTCCTGGCAATAGCTATCAGGTAAGCGCAAAAGCCGATGCCATTTTGTTTTTGAGTTTAATCTCTGGCCGTAACCCGGAATACCTCATCGGTCAACAGGTAATTGCCGCACCTCTCATTAAAGAAGCGAACATCGAAACCATTCCTACGGGGTACTTATTAATAGATGGCGGGAGAATTTCTACTACCTCTTATATCACCCAAACAGTTCCCATTCCAAACGACAAACCTGACATTGCGGTGGCTACCGCTCTTGCTGGCGAAATGCTCGGCATGAAACTAATTTATTTAGAAGCCGGAAGCGGAGCCGTAAATTCTGTAGCCGCAGAAATGATTAAAGCCGTGAAAAAGAATATTTCCGTTCCCTTAATTGTTGGCGGAGGAATTCGTTCAGCAGAAAAAGCCGAAGAATGCTGCAAAGCCGGAGCCGATATAATTGTTGTCGGAAATATTTTAGAAAAAGAGCCCGACTTGCTGATGGAAATTTCTTTAGCCGTTCATTCAAATAATAAAGTAAACGAATGAAGGGAGTAGTCGTAAAATCTACCGGCAGTTGGTACGAAGTAAAGGCCGAGAATGGCGACATACTCAAAGTTCGCCTGAAAGGAATTTTTCGTTTAGATATAACTAAAGACACGAACCCGATTGCGGTTGGTGACCGAGTTTCTGTAAGTTCAGAAGATGCCGAAAACAGTTGGGTGATAAATGAAATTGAAGAACGCGAAAACTACATCGTTCGTTCATCCCCCAAGCATAAAGGCGCGCGACAAATCCTTGCCGCCAATATGGACCAGGCGTTGCTGATTGTAACGATGGGAAATCCTCGAACTTCAACAGGGTTTATTGATAGGTTTCTTCTCACTGCCGAAGCCTACCACATTCCTACCGTCATCATTTTTAATAAACAGGATTTATTGGATGAGAAAGGGGAAAAAAAACAGGAATTTGTTTCGAAGATTTATGAGAACATCGGCTACAAAACGCTTTTTGTTTCTGCACTGCAAAACGAACAGATAGATGAAGTAAAGGCGATGATGAAAAACAAAACCTCGCTCATCTCCGGACATTCAGGCGTTGGCAAATCAACTTTAATGAATGCTGTTCAGCCGCATTTGCATTTAAGAACCGAAAAAATTTCGCGCATCACCGGTAAGGGAATGCACACCACCACATTTGCCGAAATGTATGAACTTGATTTTGGAGGAAGTGTAATTGATACGCCCGGCATCCGTGAGTTCGGCATTATGGATTTTAAGCCTGAAGAAATTTCTCACTACTATACAGAGATGCGCGAAGTGCTGAACAACTGCAAGTTCAATAATTGTTTGCACGAGCATGAGCCGGACTGCGCGGTTAAAAAAGCATACCAAGAAGGGAAAATTACGGAAGAAAGGTTTTCGAATTACCTGAACATCATGCTCGAGTATAAGGCCAACTACAAACATTGGGAGCAATGAGAGTAACCATTCAAAGAGTTTCGGAAGCGAGTGTGACGATTGATGGCAAAGTAAAATCTTCCATCGGCAAAGGACTGCTCGTGCTCTCAGGTTTTGAAGAAGCGGACACGCAAGAAGATTTAGAATGGATGAGCAGCAAGATTGTAAACCTGCGCATTTTTCAGGATGCAAACGAACAGATGAATTTAAGTGTTAAAGATGTAAACGGTGATATCATCTTAGTTTCGCAATTTACTCTACATGCTTTAACCAAAAAAGGAAACCGCCCTTCTTTCATCCGCGCTGCAAAACCTGATGTGGCAATTCCGCTTTACGAAAAATTTATTTTACAATTGGAGAAAGACCTAGAAAAGAAAATCGGCACCGGTGAATTTGGTGCCGATATGAAAATTGCTTTAATAAATAACGGACCTGTAACGATTAACATCGACAGCAAAAAAAAGGAGTAATTACTCTTTCACAAGTTTCTTTACCGCATTATCCAGCTTTAGAAAATAAATTCCTCTTGATAGTTGGCTGACATCAATCTCTAGTTTGGAAATTCGTTGTTCTGCAATTTTTCTTCCTGATAAATCAAAAATGGAATAGTTCAATGCGCTGTTGAATTTATACCCGGTTATCTGTATTTTATCGTTTGCGGGGTTTGGGAAAATTGAAAATCCGTCTTCAGCTAAATCATTCACACCGGAAGGAATAGAAACAATGTAGTTCGAATTATCTGCATTCAAAATTTCTTTTGTGTCTGCCTGCTGCACAAAAGCAAGCGAACGCAATTGGTTTCCGTTCCAATCGTTTTGAATTTTGTATGTGAAAAGGAAAACAGAACTGTCGTTTAATGCAGCAAGTTGAATCGTATCACCTGTCGCTTTGGTCAGTGCTTTTCTGAAAACATCATGATGAACCGTTTCGCCATTCTGCGCATTATAATTAATTGGTTCTTCAGCTACTCCTGCAAAAAGCAAAACTTCATTGAGCGAAATTGTACCGGTTGTTTTTACAACTATCCTTACATTCACAGAGTCTGTTCCGAGCAGTTCATGATAAGCAATCACCTCCAGCGAACTTGTTTGATTCAATGCGGTATCAATAGTTGTGTTAGTAATGGCAGGGTTAGCATTTGGAAGAAATTTGCCGTTTAAAAAGAAATCGGGCGTGGAGCCATAAGTGTTGTAAAAATAAGTCCGGTCATCATTTTCCCTGGTATTTTGCAAAGAGAAGTAACACTGTGAATAAGGCGCGCTCGGATGAAAGGCAATATGAATCACCTGCGGGTAATTTGAAAGGGTAGAATAAAAACCGGGATTGCGCGAAGCACAAATGCTGCAACGGGTGTTGGTAAAATGCTCAATAACAACTTGCCGTGGCGATGGGGAAAAAGATGGAATAGAAATTACACGGTACGATTTAGCAGCATTCAAAATCTGTTTGGTAGTTGTCAACTGAACAAATGCAATGGTGGAAAGATTTGCCTCGCGCCAACCGCTCTGAATTTTATACGTAAAAACTGAAACCAAGCTATCGTTCAAAGCAGGAACCTGAATAGTATCTCCTTTCGCTTTCGTAAGTGATTTGCGAAAAACATCACGATGCAATTGCTCTCCGTTAACGGCACTGTACTGTATGGTGTCTTGTGCAACTCCAGCAAAAAGTAAAAGTTCCGAAACACCAACATTACCGGTTGTGCGAACAACAACACGCGCTTTAACCGAATCAACACCAAACAATTCTTCGGTGGCAGAAACTTCTATTGGCGAGGTTTGATTGAGTGCCGTATCAATGGTTGTAGTAGTAATTGCCGGATTGGCGGATGGCAATAGTTTTCCGTTTAAAACAAATTTTGGCGTAGAGCCATACTGACCATAAAAATAAGTCCGGTCATCATTCTCTACACCGTTTTGTTGATTAAAATAACAACTCGCATAAGGAGCACTCGGATGAAAAGCAATATGAAGTACCTGCGGGTAATTAGCAAGCGTGGAGTAAAATCCCGGATTGCGTGTAGCGCAATTGACGCATTTGGTATTAGTGAAATGCTCAATTAAAAGCGTTTTGGGGGATTGAGCGAAAATTTGTGTAGAAATAAGCAAGCCAACAGCGAGGAGAAATTTCTTATTCATAATATTAGTTTTGATTTCAGACGCACACAATTTAAGTTCCTTACATGTATATCCCAAACAATTTTAAAGAAGAAGACAAAACTGAAATTGAAAAACTGATTCGCGAATTCGGCTTTGCCACTTTGGTTTCGGTTAAAGATTATCTGCCTTGGGCAACACATATTCCATTAGAGTTAGTTACGGAGGAAAACGGCAACTGGTTTTTGCATGGACATGTTGCACGCGCCAATCCGCAATGGAAAAACTTTGAATCGATGAATGATGTCCTTGCAATTTTCGTGGGCCCGCATTCATACATTTCGCCAACATGGTATGACCATCGCAATGTGCCTACGTGGAATTATAAAGCAATTCACGTTTACGGTAAAGTAGCTTTGGTAGAAGGAGAGAAGTTGGAAGTTATGCTTCGTAACTTAATGAAACGCTACGAAGATGCACACACAGAAAAACCGCAAGGCTATGATGAAATTCCAGCAAACATTTTAGAAAAAGATTTTCAAGGTGTAGTGGGTTTTGAAATTAAAGTGGAACGGATAGAAGCCGCCAGTAAACTTTCGCAAAACAGAGATGCAGAAAGCCATCAAAGTATAATTGATAATTTAAAGAAGATGGATTCCTATAATGCAAAACGCATTGCGGAAGAAATGGAGAAAACCCCTAAATCCCCTAACGGGGACTTGAATACAAACAGCCCAAATAAATCTTGAATATGACAATAGAAGAAGCACAAAATACAGTTGACAACTGGATAAAGACTATCGGTGTTCGTTACTTTAATGAACTTACCAATATGGCTATGCTTACTGAAGAAGTGGGCGAAGTAGCCCGCATTATTGCCCGCAAATACGGTGAGCAAAGTTTTAAAGAAAGCGACAAAAACAAAGTGTTGGGCGAT
>CAMBIM010000152.1 GCA_945867505.1 Chitinophaga pinensis | reverse complement strand
CTTTGACCCGTTGATTGTGCATGCACACTCGAAGGATGCGATAAAGAATTATGTAGAAGAGATTCCTGCATTGGCAGAAAAGCTGATTGATGCATTTATGCCCGGACCTATAACGGTTTTGTTAAAGAAGAAAAATATTGTTCCTGATTTAGTTACTTCCGGGTTAGATAATGTGGCAATTAGAATTCCGAATCATCTGCTCACTCTGGAGTTATTGAAACAACTTGATTTTGCTTTAGCTGCACCAAGCGCAAATCCATTTGGCTACATCAGTCCTACTACATCGCATCATGTGTATGATCAGTTGCAAGGCAGAATACCCTATATACTTGACGGAGGCGCAACTGATGTAGGAGTTGAATCAACTATCGTTGGTTTTGAGACTGGCGAGGCAGTTGTTTATCGTCTAGGTGGTTTAGCTATTGAAGAGATTGAAAGAGTAATAGGCAAGGTGAGGATAAATCTGAATGAAAGTTCTAACCCGAAAAGCCCGGGTATGATGAAGAGTCATTATGCACCAAAGAAGAATTTGAGAATTCGAGAATTTGAGAATTTGAGAATAGAGCAACCTGATATAAAAATAGGAGTGATTGCTTTTGATGAATATGTTAAAGGTCTTGACGAGAAGAATCAAATTCTTCTTTCCCCATCAGGCAGTTTGAATGAGGCGGCTAAAAACCTTTTTGCAGCTATGCGCGAGTTAGATGCCGCTGATGTGGAAGAGATAATTGCAGTGAAATTTCCTGATATAGGTTTAGGAAGAGCTATTAATGATAGACTGAATAGAGCGAGTTTTAAGTAGCTAATTCGCAATGCCAAACACGTTTTTATATTTGCCCGCTCAAATAAAATAGCATGTCAAAGTTCCATAAACTGAAAGTAAGCGAAGTGAAAAATGAAATTGCCGATGCAGTTTCTATTTCATTCGAAGTTCCTGAAGAATTGAAAGCAAGTTTCAATTATCATCCCGGTCAATACACTACGCTAAAGCTGAACATAAACGGAGAGAATGTAAACCGTAGCTATTCGTTTTGTAGTTCGCCTTTTATGAATGAGCAGCTAACTATTGCAGTAAAGCGTGTTGCAGGAGGTAAGGGTTCAAACTTTATCAATGATAACTTTAAGCCAGGTGTAGAAATTGAAGTAATGGAGCCAATGGGGAACTTTCATTCGGTGATTGATGAAAATAACCAAAAACATTATTTCCTTTTTGGTGGAGGCTCGGGTATCACACCGGTAATGGCTATTCTTAAGTCTGTATTGGTGAAAGAGCCGAGTAGCAAAGTCACTTTGTTTTACGGAAACAGAAACGAAGGAAGCATTATTTTTAAAGATAAGTTAGAGTCATTCACCGCGCAATATGCAGATAGATTGAAACTGGTGCATGTTCTCGATTCACCATTAGGAACGTGGAGTAGTTATTTAGGTCCAATCTCTAAGGATGTTGCATTGAAACTATTGCGCGAAAACACCAGCCTTAATTTTCAGAATGCCGAATTCTTTATTTGCGGACCAACTCCAATGATGAAGAATGTAGAAGAAGCATTGGCTGTTCTTCAAATACCTAAAGAGAAAGTTCATATAGAGTACTTTACGGCTAAAGCGGATGAAGACAAGAAAGCAGCTGATGTTGGGACTACGGTAGAAAGCGCAATTCCGTTTACCGGTAAAACCATGGTGAAAATTGTTTATGATGGCAACACACGGGAGTTTGAGGTAAAAGAAAAGGAAACTATTTTGGAGGCGGCATTGGATGCCGGTTACGATCCGCCATATAGCTGCATGGTTGCTGCTTGCTGCACTTGTCGCGCTAAATTACTTTCGGGTAAAGTGGAAATGGATGACCGTGAAAGCTTAACTGATGCAGAAATTTCAAGAGGATACGTGTTGACTTGTCAAAGCCACCCAAAGAGCCACGGAATTGTTTTGAATTACGATATGTAAAAAGCTTATTGTTGGCGTGTGACCAACAAACCCCATATGAAAAAAATAATCATCATCAATGGCCCTAACCTAAATCTGCTCGGTAAGCGCGAGACTGATATTTATGGTGATATGAGCTTTGAAGAATTCTTTGATGACATAAAAGATGTTTACAGCAGCGAGGTTCAGCTTTCTTCTTTTCAATCTAACATTGAAGGTGAGTTGATTGATAAAATACAAAAAGTAGGTTTTAAATACGATGGAATTATTCTGAATGCCGGTGGCTATACACACACGAGCGTTGCCTTGCGTGATGCAGTGGCTGCTGTTAAAACTCCTGTTATTGAGGTTCATATAAGTAACCCGTATTCAAGAGAAGAGTTTCGCCATACTTCCTTATTGAGTGGTGTATGCAAAGGTATTATTGCGGGCTTTGGTTTAGAAAGCTACGTATTGGCACTCGACAGTTTTTTATAGTCTGTTGTTAAGTTATTTTCAGTTTCCTGCACAATATTTTCCTTCTTCCGTCATTGTATTTTCTTTACAACGGTGAAGATTGCTTCTACATTTAAAAAACTACTTGTTACACTGGCTGTTGTCTGTTGTCTGTCGTCTGTTGTTCGTAGTCAATCACTCTCCAATATCCGTTACAAAAGCTACTCACTGATTGGCGATACACTTAAATTGGATAGCTTAAGTATTGTTCTTAAAACCCTTGTTGTTCGCGGTGCAGGTGGCGAAATTCTTGATTCAACTAACTACACCATAAAAGCTTTTGAATCGAAACTGATATGGAATAAAAAGCCAGCGGCCGATTCCGTAAAAATATTTTTCCGTGTTTATCCTTTTGCACTTGCGGATGAAACATCCAACAAGAGTTACGATAAGTATATGGAAGGCAATGCCAATTTGTTAATGAAGCCATTCATTTACAACCCTGATGAGGTTGGCACTAAATTGATTGACTTCGGCAGCCTGGATTACAACGGAAGTTTTGCGCGGAGCGTTTCGTTTGGGAACAATCAGGATGTGGTGCTTAACTCGCTTTTCAATTTGCAGTTGAGCGGTATGCTGGCTAAAGATTTAGAAATTACGGCTGCCATTACCGATAATAATATACCCATTCAGCCGGAAGGGAATACGCAACAGATTCAGGAGTTTGATAAAATATTTATTCAGCTGCGGAAAGACCAACACAAAGTAATAGTGGGCGATTTTGATTTGTATAATCCCGAGAAGGCTTATTTTATGAAGTTCTCCAAAAAGAACCAGGGCGGTTATTACAGCGGCTCATTTGATGTAAAGAAATTTGGAACAATTAAAACTGCTGCCGCGGGTGGTATAAGCCGGGGAAAGTTTGCCCGAAATACATTACTGGTAAGCGAAGGGAATCAAGGGCCATATAAGTTAACGGGTACGAATGGAGAAACGTTCATCATTGTTTTGTCGAACACCGAAGAAGTTTTTATTAATGGGGAAAAGATGGAGCGCGGTGCCGATAGAGATTATGTAATTGATTACAACCTTGGTGAAGTGCGCTTTATGCCCCGTAGAATTATCACTAAGGATTTACGTGTAGTAGTAGAGTTTGAATACACTGACAGGAGCTATGTGCGTTCCACTGCTTTTGTAAATACAGAGTTAATGACCAAGCATGCTAATGTTCGGTTTAACATATATAGCGAGCAAGACAGCAAAGGGCAAAGTGTGCAGCAGAATTTGACGGACGATAAAAAAACTTTTCTCTCTACTTTGGGCAACAATATTCAGAATGCTCTTTATCGCGGTTACGATAGCATTGCTTATGATGCCAACCGTATTATGTATGAATTGCGAGATACATCTGTTTATCCTTTTGCTTTTGATTCTATTTCGCGCATTGTTTTCGATTCTGTTTTTTTTTACTCTACAGATACTTTAAAAGCAAAATATACAATTACCTTTAGTTATGTAGGAGAAGGCAAAGGGCATTATGTTCCGGCAACTTCTACGGCTAACGGTAGAGTGTATCAATGGGTAGCTCCATTTTTAGATACGGCTTTCAATTTAATTCTACAGGGTTCTTACGAGCCGCTCATTTTTTTGGTAACTCCCAAGTATCAGCAAATGTACACGGTTGGCACAGATGTGCGCATTGATAAAAATAATACGCTTTCGGTAGAAGGAGCTATGAGCAACTACGACCCCAATATGTTTTCGAAAAAAGATAACGGCTCTAATATTGGTTTTGCAGGTAAGGCACTTTACATCGGATCGGTAATAACAAAACGCGATACCGCCAGCCGAGCGGCACAAAGTTTTACGTATAATTTCAACTATGAGTTTATACAAAATCGGTTTGTTACCATTGAGCGGTTTAGAAACGTAGAGTTTAACCGCGACTGGAATATTACTGCCGTGGAGAAAAGATATAACGAACATTTAGCCACTGCCAATATTGGTTATGTGTGGAGCAGTTTGGGTAATATCAACTACCGGTTTAAAGCATATCTGCGAGATACGGCTTACCGTGGTTTTGAGAATGGACTAAACGGAAATTTTAGTAAGAACGGATTCCATTTTGCATTTGATGGTAGCTATCTGAATTCTACCTCCACAATCAGCAATTCCAACTTTGTACGTCCCAAAGTAGATTTCTATTATGCTTCGGCAAAAACAAAAGGCTGGAAAATAGGAACGCTTCTATACTACGAAGCCAACATAGTTAAAGCCAAGCAAGCAGACACGCTTAGTGCATTGAGTCACCTGTGGCAGAATTATAAAGTGTATGCTGCCAGTCCAGATTCTGCTGTAAACAAATATGGATTTGAATATACTATGCGCTACGAACATCGCGCTGCGGGTAGAGGCTTTGCGCCTTTCTTTTACGGTGCGCAATCTATTGGTGTAAACGGGCAAATAAACTCTGTGAAGAATCAGGTTATCAATTACAACTTTACTTACCGCCATGCAAAAAATGCAGATTCGGTAAATATATCTACAGAGTCCGAGCACTTTTATTTAGGCAGAATAGATTACAATTTTACTTTACTAAAAGGTGTTTTCCGCTCTACAACTTTGTATGAAATAGGAACCGGTCGACAACAAAAACAACAGGAACTTTTTATTGCATCGCCAACCAATCAGGGAGATTTTATTTATAATAAGGATGAAAACGGAAATGGTGTAAAGGATATTTCGGAGTATGTTCCTCGTTCGGGTATAAATGCCGATTCGTCTTATTTCAGAACCTATGTTTCTACTCCGGAATATGTTTCGGTAAATGTGAATCAGTTTAATGAAGTGCTGAATATTAATCCTGCTTCTGTATGGAAGAACAAAACCGGAATACGCAAAGTGGTGGCTATGTTTAGTTTGTTTGCCAGTGTTAGCATTACTAAAAAAACTTTTTCGGGTAAGGGCAAGCGAGTGGGAGAGTATTTTAATCCATTTCCTCTTACAAATGATGACCAAGTTGTTTCCACCGCTGTAAGTAGCCGCAACACACTTTACTTTAACCGGCTTGAACCGAAATATGGAGCGCAGTTTGATTTTAATTATGCGCGCAACCGCACCTTACTAACCGCTGGTTTTGAAAATAGAATTGTGCAAAGCCAAGGCGCCAGTGTGCGTTGGAATATTGTAAAGAGTTTTAATACAGTGTGGGGATATATAAACGGTTTAAAAGCAAACGAATCTGATTTTTACAGCGATTTAAAATACCGCTTTACCTACAACGATGCCTCCGCTGATTTAAGTTACCAGTTTAAAACCTTTTTGCGCGTTGGTTTGAAGTACGATTTCAGCAATAAAGAAAACCCGACAGACACGGTGGGCAAGCAAACAGCACAAAGCCATAAGCTTACTTTTACAGCGCGTTACAATCGCCAAAGTAAAAGCACGATAGATGCCAGCCTTTCGTATTCCAGCATAAAATATGACGATAAGAATTTACCAAACCAACAATTGGAATACGCCATGCTCGAAGGCTTGCGCAATGGAAGTAATTTAGTTTGGAGTGCCAGTTACTCACAAAATTTAAGTGCCAATATTCAACTCACCATGGTTTATGATGGAAGAATGACCGGCTTTACTCCGGGCGATAAATCAACCATGAAATCTGTTCATACGGGCAGGGCGGAGATAAGGGCAGTGTTTTAGAGGACAAAAAAAGCTGCGATGAATTTCATCGCAGCTTTTTTATTAAGAGTTTGCTGTTGCTGTTTACTTCAATGCTACTTGACCAGTACCAACTAAATAACCGCTTTGATAAACCTCAACTTTGTAGTTGCCTGCATCTTTTACATTGCTGGCCCAATACACTACAATCTTTTTGTTGCTTTGGCTCCAGTCAAAATCTGCCTTTTTGGTAAACTGAACGGTTTCGCCTGTTTCTGCCAATTTCAAATCACCAGAACCTTGGTCTGCTACTGAAATAGTTTCGCCTTTAGGATTTAAAATTCTGACAAACAAACTAATTGGACCGGCTTCTAATACTTTGTTATCGCCAGTTTCGAAAGAGATGCGCAAACTCTCTATTTGTTTAACCTTTGTTACATCTACTTCTTTTCCGTTTCCTTTCTTTCTAACTCCGGCTACTGTAATATTGCGCAGTTGAAGTAATGAGCCTAACTCTACTTTTTTACTCAAGCCTTTATTTTGCTCAGTAAGTGTATTGTTGTTTTGTTTCTCGCCACTTAGGTCGGTAGAAAGCTGTTGGTTTTGCACA
>CAMBIM010000151.1 GCA_945867505.1 Chitinophaga pinensis | reverse complement strand
CGCGCTGGAGCGATGAATTTGTTGTTACCAACCGCAGAATAATTTGCAAGACGGGCCTATTCAGTCGCAAAACTTTAGAAATGAATTTAAACAAAATAGAAAGCGTAAACGTTGACCAAAGTGTTTTTGGGCGTATGTTCGGCTTTGGTACCATTACTATTATAGGCACTGGCGGAACAAAGGAATCGTTCCCCGATATTGGCGATGCGGTAGAGTTTAGAAAGAAGTTTCAGGAAGTATCTTCGTAAACAGAAAAGCCAGTAATTTCACTAATTATAATTCGTGTAATTACTGGCAGTTTTTATAAAATGAAAAAGAAGAAGAAACACGAGAGCAATACACCACGGGAATTTGACCCGGACTTGTTGCGCGAGTATATGATGGGTGCCACCAACCCCGGCTTTAGCAATAAGTTCGAAATGCGCGAAGAGGTAGTTGATTTACATTTAGAGAAAACTACCATGGGCAATAAAATTGCTCCGCAGGATGCGCTCTTTCACCAATTAGATGAATTTGAAAAAGCATTAGACAAAGCCATTGCTGCCAATAAGCTCGAAATAAGAGTAGTACATGGTTTAGGTAAAGGAAAGCTGAAAGAAGAAATTCATAAACTCCTTGCCAAGCACCCGCAGGTTAAAACCTTCAGCAGCGAATACAGCATCCGTTACGGATATGGCAGCACGCTCATCTCTTTTTATTAGACACTTTTATTTTGCCGCGTTCTCTTGTGCATAATGTTGACAATGTCATAACGTATGTTTACGGTGATAAAACTGTAACCATGAAAAATGTATTGAAATTATCTGCTCTTGCTTTAACGTTTAACCTGATTGGATCAACAGCCTTTGCACAAAACGAAACAGCTACCATCTATCCCAAAGCTACGGCTATGGAAGAAGCGCCTACTGCGCCTGCTGCTACCGGCAATAAACCCGTAATTATTACACTTCGCAATGCTGCCGAAAAATCGGTAGCTGTATATGCAGGACCTAAAGAAGGTTTAAAAGAACCTAAGGTAAATGTAGTGGGAGGGTTGAGCAAGAACATTCTATACTTAAACGAGAACGATGCGGTTTGTCTTTTAACGGTAGATAAACGTCCTTCGGCCTGCACCATTATTAAACCGGGTATTTCTACTGTAGAGATAAACCTTTCGGCTAACGCCATTAGCAGCAAGTAAAGTTCAGTCACTTATACAAGAGTAATTGCTTTCAGCAAACACATAGCTTATCTTGTATTTATACAAAGCCGGTTTTGTTTTGTGGGTAATGCTTTGTAACTTTTCATAAAAGCAGTCGTAACATGGGGTAAGAAAAAAATCTTATTACCATGAAATCTTATTCTACTCTTTCTAAACTTTCTGTTGTTACAGCCGCTTTAATGCTCTTTAGCGCGTGCAGCAAAAACGAAGATGTTACGCCTAACAACATTATGGCTTACAGAAACGATAACAGTCAGTCGCAGAGTTTAGATGTTACTACTATCAGCACCGATATGGTTTTAGAAGACCGTGTAAGTGGGGTAGATTATACTATTGCCAACAACATTCAGGTAAATGCCAACCTTACTATTAAGCCGGGTGTAACTGTAGCGTTTAAAGACGGTGCAGGTATTCAGGTAAACGAGCAAGGTTCTTTAACTGCTATTGGTGCAAACGGAAACGTAATTCTGTTTACTTCAGCTACCGACAAACGCAGCGGCTGGAAAGGAATTACCATTTTAAACAGCAACGCCCGCAACGTAATTTCTTACTGCAGAGTTGAACAAGGCGGTGCTGCTAATAGTTTTGGAACAGGAAACATCATAGTAGGTTCAAAAGATAAAACAGGCGAGGTAGAAATAAGCTACAGCGAAATTACAGCCAGCGGAAACAACGGTATTTTAATTGCCGAAGGTTCTAAAGTTCATGGCTTTACTGGCAATAAGATTCATACTAACTCTTCTTTTCCGGTAAGCATGCATATTACTGATGCAGCAAACATGACAGACGGCAACCAAATGGTAAACAACGGTAAAGAGTTTATTCAGGTAACTGGCGATGCTCGCTTTACTATTACTAAAGAGATTTCTTTAAAGAAACTGAACGAATCGTTTTTAGTAAGCGGAATGATTGTAGCCGGCAACAAGTTTTGTGTAGCTGCGGGTAGCCGTGTTTACATGGATAACGGTGCAGAAATCATTATTGACGGATATACCGGCCAAGGCACATTCTGCGCCATTGGTTCAGCTTCAAGTCCAATTTCAATAGCCGCTATTTATAACGGAACAGGTATGTGGAAGAACATTCGTTTTCGCGCATCAGAATCTAACCAAAACAGAATTGAATACTGCACTATCAGCGGTGGCGGAGCAAGCGATGGCAGCAATGCAGAAGGTATGATTAGCGTAGTAGATAACGCTACCATAGTTATTCGCAACAGCACTATTATTAACAGCGCAGCCACAGGCATTTATTTAGAGGCAAACGCAGCTTATAACAACGATATTCTTTCGGGCAATACATTCTCAAATAACGTATTGGGTAACGTTCACTTTGAATAAGCCTTAACTACTATTTAAACTTAAACAAAAAGGCTCCGCATTGTTCGGGGCTTTTTTGCGTTTCAGCATCTTGATAATTCTGATACTTTTGCCCGCTCTATGAAATTACCTTATTCTATTGTTGCTGCTTTATTACTCACGCTTTTTGCGGGTTGTAAGCAAGATTTTGATATTACTGCCGATTATAAAGAAATACCCGTGGTGTATGGTTTGCTTAACCAACAGGATAATGTGCATTACATCCGCTTACAAAAAGGTTATTTAATTGATGGCGATGCGCGCGTAGCTGCGGGTGTAACCGATTCGGTTTATTACCCCGATACCCTTACCGTAAAGTTGATTCCTTACTTTAACGGTAGCCCCAGTGGCTCAGCCTTTACTTTAAACCGGGTAGATGGCGATGCATTGGGTTTGCCTAAAGCATCGGGCACCTTTGCTAACTCACCCAATATTCTTTACCGCTTTACCGGTGCTTTGGATAATACTAAAACTTACCGTTTAGAAGTAACCAACAAGAGCAATGGCTATAAATTCAAATCGAAAAAGAATGAAGATAGTGTAGACATCACCCTGGTTAAAGATTTTCAGATAAACTCTCCTTTTAAAGCGGGTTTAGCCATTGGTTTACAAAGCGAGCCTTCTGCATTTAAGGTAGTATGGCGCGGTGCCGAAAACAGTGGTGTATATGATTTAACGGTTAGGTTTCATTACCTGGAATTTAAACAGTCTGATAACTCTTTATACCGGGATACGTTTGTAGATATTCCGTTTTTAAGGTCTTACATACCTAGTTCTACCACTTCAGATTTATATACCGTACCTCTTACATCCGACCTTGTTTTGGGTTATTTGGCAAACAATGTAAAGTCAGATATTGAGGTAATACGGCAGTTTAATATTTTAAAAGGTATGCAGTTTAATTTTGCTGCCGGAGGTTCGGAGCTTAAAAAGTTTATGGAATCGCAACAGGCGCAAGGAGGTTTGGCTTCTAACGAAGCGCTACCCACTTACACCAATATTGAGGGCGGGGTTGGTCTATTATCCAGCCGTTACTTTAAACAAATTGATAGTGTATTGCTTAAGCCCGAAGGAATAGATTCATTGGCTTGCAGCAGTATTACCCGCGCACTTAAGTTTAAGAACCGCAACGGAGTATTGTGTCAGTAACCCTTCGACTCTGCTCAAGGTGACATCGCTTGCATTACAATTATCTATTTCACTAAAAGAATATCTTAGCCGAAATTTTTCCTGTTGTTCAATAAGTTTCTAAATCTGTTTAAGAAAGAAGAAGAGGAACGCCCCTCGGCATTAACCGACTACAGCACTATGTTGGTTGATTTTCATAATCACGTTTTACCGGGTATTGATGATGGTAGCAAGAGCATGGAAGATTCAATGACTATGCTTCGAAATTTCGAAGCATTAGGATTAAAGAAAGTAATTGCCTCGCCACACAGCATGGCAGATGGTTACATTAACAGCAACGAGAAAATTTTACAACTGCGCGAAGAAGTGCGGCTGGAGATAAAGAAGAATAACATCAACCTGGAATTTGATGCCGCTGCTGAATATTACATGGATGAACTTTTTATGGAGAAACTGGAGCGGAAAGATTTGCTGACTATAGGCAATAATTACGTGTTGATGGAACTTTCATATCTCTCTAAACCCAACAACACGGGCGAGGTTATTTATAAAATGCAGATTTCGGGCTACCGGTTAATACTGGCTCACCCGGAGCGTTATCCTTATTACTATGAAGATAGCTTTGCGAATTACAAAAACTTTAAAGACCGGGGGGTGTTCTTTCAAATCAACCTTGGCTCGCTGGTAGGTAAGTATGGCGCGCAGGCAAAATACACGGCCGAAAAAATGATTGATGAAAATATGGTGGAGTTTGTAAGCAGCGACTTGCACACCGTGCCGCAGTTTCAAATGCTGCGCGATTGCTTAAAATCAAAACATCTTGAAAAGATTCTTAGTTCGGATATATTACGCAACAAAACATTAGTATAAAATATGCCATTTATAGAAACCGGATTGCCCGGATTAAAAATTTTTGAACCGAGAGTATTCACAGATAGTCGCGGTTATTTTTTTGAAGTGTTTAACGAGCAAAGTTTTCACGATGCCGGTATAGATGTAAAGTTTGTACAGGATAACGAATCAAAATCTGGTCGCGGAGTTTTGCGCGGTTTGCATTATCAGCAAAACCCAATGGCACAAGCCAAATTGGTGCGGGTGGTCGAAGGCGAAGTATTGGATGTAGTGGTGGATATTCGCAAAGGTTCGCCTACTTATGGCAAAGCGTTTTCGCTGTTGCTTACCGGTGAAAACAAAAAACAGTTGTTTATTCCCCGTGGGTTTGCTCATGGTTTTTCGGTATTGAGCGAAACGGTAATTTTTCAGTACAAGTGCGATAATTTTTATTCAAAAGAAAGCGAAGGCGGAATTATGTATAACGACCCTGCGCTGAACATTGACTGGGGGTTTGATTTAAGCGAGGCCATTGTTTCGGATAAAGATAAAGTGCTTCCTGCATTAAAAGATTGTGTAAACAATTTTGAGTTTAAGCCATGAGCAAGATTTTAGTTACCGGTGCGCACGGGCAATTAGGAACAGAGTTGAATTTTCTTTCATCGATGTTAGAAAATCATTCGTTTGTTTTTGTTGGCAGCAAGGATTTAGACATTACAAATGCTGATGCGTTAAATAACTTCTTCTCAAAAGAAGAGTATTCGGCAGTAATTAATTGTGCCGCTTATACAGCAGTAGATAAAGCAGAATCTGAAAAAGAAGTTGCCTTTAAAGTAAACGCTGAAGGTGCTGCTAACCTGGCTATTGCCTGTAAGCAACACAACGCCAAGTTCATTCATTTTAGCACCGATTTTGTTTTTGATGGAACAGCTTATGTTCCTTATTTAGAAAAGGACAAAACAAATCCGCTATCGGTTTATGGCGCAAGTAAGTTAGCCGGAGAGGAGCAGGTCGTTGCCTCAAATCCTAATGCTGTCATCATCCGCACTTCATGGGTTTATTCTTCTTTCGGAAATAATTTTGTGAAAACTATTTTGAAGTTGTGTAAAGAGCGCGAACAACTCAATATTATTTTCGACCAAATAGGCACACCTACTTATGCGCGCGATTTAGCCGCTGTGGTATTGCAAATTGTCCAACAACAAGAGTGGAAGCCCGGTATTTATAATTACAGTAACGAAGGAGTAGCCAGTTGGTACGACTTTGCTGTAGCCATCCGCGACTTAGCCGGGTTGAAAACAAAAATATTACCGATAGAAACCAGCCAATATCCTACACCAGCTGTTCGCCCTAAATACAGCTTGCTGAACAAAAAGAAGATTAAGGAAACTTTCGGAATTGAAATTCCTTATTGGAGAGATAGTTTAGAGAAATGTATGAAGTTGTTGTAACAAAATTGCATGGTTAGCCTACCGTTTAACAGGCTAACCATGCAATGAAGGTTTTACTTATTCAGTTTCTCAACCGCAGCTTTAAGTGCTTCAAAGTTTACCTGTAATCCCGGGTTTTCGGTGGTTTCGGCATATTGAATAATTCCGTCTTTATCTATCAAAACAGCACCCCTTTTTGCCACGCCTTTCATGCCCAGTGCAAAATCAACCTGAACCATATCGTAATCTGCAATCAAAGTTTTGTTGAAATCTGAAAGCAAATCAAAAGTAATTCCGTTCTTCTCTTTAAACACCCCGAGAGAGAAAGCCATATCCACCGATACGCCAACTACAGCAGCATTCATATTGTTGTAATGGGCGAGTTCATCGCGGCTGCTGCACATTTGCGCAGTACATACACCTGTAAATGCGGCAGGGAAAAATTGAATAATCAGGTTTTTTCCCGCAAAATCGCTAAGCGAAACTTCTTTCTTGTCCGTATTAAATAGTTTAAAATCGGGTGCTTTGGTGCCTACTGCTAACGCCATAAATAGATATGTTTTAAGGTTTATGAAATTTTAATGTGAACAATATTACGCTAAGAAAGTTTACACCGGTCTAAATAATTTCAACAGCCGAGGCAACCTTTTCATTTAGGTTCCTGTCTATTTAGTAAGTTAGTTTTTTTAAG
>CAMBIM010000150.1 GCA_945867505.1 Chitinophaga pinensis | reverse complement strand
ATTCAAGAGGGTTATGCTCCTTTACAGAGCAACTTAAAAGGACGCGGTGTAATTGTGGGAATTATTGATGGCGGTATTTACTGGCAGCATCCTGATTTTAAAAACCCAGATGGCACTACCCGTATTCGTTATATATGGGATGAAGGTGTTACCGGTGCTAACAAACCGTTGCCATATAACTACGGCAACGAATGGAACTGGATAGATATTAACAACGGGAACTGCACACACGTAGAGCCCTTCAACGGCCCGAACCCCGATTACAGCCACGGCAGTTGTGTAGCAGGTATTGCAGCAGGCAATGGCAGGTCTGTTGAGTCTGATTCTTTTTTAGCTGGAAAATATACCGGTGTAGCACCGGAGAGCGAATTGATTATAGTGCGCGTAGATTATTACGCTACAGATTTTGCTACGCACATGGCAGATGCCGTTGATTATATTTTCAAGAAAGCAGATGCGCTGGGTAAGCCTTGCGTAATAAACACCAGCCTTGGTGACTACTATGGCTCGCATGATGGAAAAGATTTAACCACACAGTCCATCGAAAATTTATTAGATGAAAGAAACGGGCGCGTATTAGTAGCCGCTGCGGGCAATGGTGGTAATATTGCACACCATTTAAGTTACAACATACCGGTTGATTCGGCTTATACTTTTTTTAAATATAGCAGTGCTGTGCCGGGTGTATATTTTGATTGGTGGGCAGATACGGCCGATTTTAGATTTGCTCAATTTGCAATTGGCTGCAACAAAGATTCAAGTGGCGATAACTTAGGCCGAACGGCTTACTTAAATGCTATTACTGATTTTAATCCAGCTCCGGGCACGGGTGTAGTAATTAACCGCAGCATATTTGATGTTAGTCAAGTTACATTGGGGCAAGCCAGCATCCAGGTTACTTTAAATGAAGGTAGATACCATATAGAAGTATTAATTACTCCTGCAAATACCACCAATCTTTGGCGGTTGCAAATGCGCGGAAGCGGTCAATTCGATTTGTGGAGTAGCCAAGCCTTAATTGGCGGTTCCGATATGTTAGAATTTTTAGATGGCAGCCCCATTACCTTGCCTAACTACGAACTTCCCGATAAAGAAAAATCAATCGTTTCTTCTTGGCAGTGTAGCGATAAGGTGATTACCGTAGGCAACTACTCGAACCAAGCAGGCTATTTAGATGTAGATTCTAACTATGTAGATTTAGTGAACGCCTTTCCGGTAGGCGAAACGGTAGGTAAACGTTACGTTACTTCCAGTTTTGGACCCACGCGGGATAACCGCACCAAGCCAGATATTATGGCTACCGGTAGCACCATAGTTTGCACCGGTGACTTAAACGATATTGGTTTGAGGCTTCAAGGTGCAGAAAGATTTAAAGTTGGCTTAGGTAGAAAACACATTCGCAATGGAGGAACATCTATGTCCTCTCCTATTGTGGCGGGTATTGCAGCTTTGTATTTAGAAAAACGCCCAACGGCTAATTATGATGAAATTAAAACAGCATTAATCTGCACCGCAGTTAAAGATTCGTTTACCGGTAACAACGTTAACAACGAATACGGCAACGGTAAAGTCAATGCCTTTGCTGCACTTACTCAAACCGACTGCATTACCTTTGGTGCTACCGATACTTCTTGCATCAATTATAACCCACTGGCGAATGTAGATTCAGGAACTTGCATTGCCACCGTTTATGGTTGCGTGGATAGCACTGCCGATAACTATAACCCTGCGGCAAATGTTAGCAACGGAAGTTGCACTTACACGGGCATTAAAAATATTTACAGCAGCAATGTTTCGGTGCAGGTAATTCCGAATCCTTTTAATAGGCAAACCAATTTAAAAATTGAAGGATTGAACTTTGAAACAGGCGAAATAAAAATCTTCAATCAATTAGGCTCCGCTGTAGATGGCATAAAACTGAATAGCGGCAAAACAGATTACCTCTACCAAAACAAAAACCTGGCAAAAGGAATTTATTATTACCTGCTAAATGCCGATGGCAGAAATGTAAAAGCAGGAAAATTGGTAGTTGAATAAAGCCTCTCCTGAAGATGTGGAAAATAACGAAACATGAAAAAAGTTCAGATTTTAGATAGCGCAGAAATACAGCAAAAGACCACGCGCATTGCCTACCAGATTGTAGAAGACAATTATGACGAAAGCGAACTGGTGCTGATAGGCATTAAACCCAACGGCTTTGAATATGCCCAGCAATTGAAAAAAGAAATTGAAGCTATAGACAGTATTAAGGTTACACTGGTTGAACTATCGCTGAACAAACAGAAACCGTTAGAAGAAGAAATTAAACTGGAACTGGGCAAAAAATCGCTGGATAATAAAACGGTGATAATAGTAGATGATGTAGCCAACACCGGCAAAACACTCTACTATGCGCTAAAACCTGTAATGGAATTCTCCCCAAAAAAAGTGCAGGCGGCAGTGTTGGTTGATAGACAACATAAACTCTTTCCTGTTTCACCGGACTTTGTAGGACTTTCGCTTTCTACCACTATGCAGGAGCATATTAGAGTAGAGTTTGGTACAAAAGGGAAGAACTCGGCTTACCTTACCTAGATTTATAGAACATTTCTCTTTTTTCCGCTAGCTTTTATGGCTTCCGCAGAGGGTTTAGACATTCGTCTATTGCTTCTCCAACTCCTAGCTGGGGTCTTAACATTACTTAGGTCTTCAAAACTTACGGCAAATCATAGAGGAAAAGAATCATTCCCTTCTTTAGCCCCTTGTTACACAAATATTTAACGTTTCATGCAACAATTTCGCTGCTAATGAGCTAATGCTACTAAATTCGCGCTTATGAAATCATCGGGTAGAATATGGCTTGTATTGCTGGCGTTTATTTCGTTAGCTTCTTTTAAAAAACAAACAGCAGATGAATGGGTATATGAACAGGAGAAAAAAGGAATAAAAGTATTTACCAAAAAAGGCAAATGGGGTCACCTGCGCGATAGTAAAGCCACCATGCAGGTTTCTTCCCCCCCTGAGCAAATGCTTGCCACGCTTACCGACTTCAATAATTATTCTGCTTGGTTTCCACGTTGCAGTAAATCAAGAATGATTGCTCGGTTGAATGAAAACGAAGTGATTGTTCACTTGCATTTTAACGCCCCTTGGCCCGTTAAAGACCGCGACTGTGTTATCCGCATTACAACCGTAAAAGATAAAAGCACCGGAGTAATTACCTTGTTTGAAACTTCGGAACCCAAATACATTCGCGAAGAAGATGACGTGGTGCGTATTCAGCAAATACAATCGGTTTGGAAACTAACACCTAAAAGTGGCGGCACCGAAGTGCTGAACGAATACTCCAGCAACCCTTGTGGCAGTATTCCCGATTGGATGACTAATACCCAAAGTGTAGAAACCCCCATTGCTACTTTCGAAAATTTGAAGGAGAAATCAATAGCTACCAATAAGTAGTTAGCAATAAAACTTTCTTTCATCCGTCTGTTGTTATACAAAAAAAATTATGGCTACAAGTATTTATGATTTTACCGTGAATGGTTTGAATGGTAAGCCTGTTAAACTGGCAGATTACAAAGGCAAAGTTCTTTTAATAGTAAACATAGCCAGCAAATGTGGGTTAACTCCACAACTGGATGCCCTGCAAAAGCTGTATGAGAAATATCAAAGCAAAGGGTTCGAAATTCTGGCATTTCCTTCTAATCAGTTTGCGGGTCAGCAACCAGAGAACGGAGAAGCCATTAAGGAATTTTGCTCGGTAAATTATGGGGCTACGTTTAAGGTTTTTGAAAAGAATAAAGTAAAGGGAAACAATGCCCTGCCGCTGTATCACTACCTAGCAAAAGAAACCGGCAACGTGCTTAGAAACAACTACCCTGTATGGAACTTTCAGAAATACATTATTGACAGAAATGGCAAAGTAGCAGACTGGTTTAACCCCTGGAAACTGCCCAATGACGACAAAATTACCGAACTGATTGAAAAATGTCTGAATAAACCCGCTGTTGAAAACAAAAAATAGCATGGCGCGCAAATTGAATCAGGGGCTACTACATTTGTAACCTGTTTGAAACAAAAAATATTTAAAACTTAAAATCAATAAACAATGGCAACTCAATTAACCGACAGCAATTTCAAAGAAACCGTTTTAGATAGCGGCAAAGTAACCTTAGTAGATTTTTGGGCAGAATGGTGCGGCCCATGCAAAGCAATAGGTCCTATGATTGAAGAAATTTCGAAAGAATACGAAGGCAAAGCAATCATCGGAAAAGTAGATGTAGACAGCAACCCAGAAACAGCAATGAAATACGGCATTCGCAACATTCCTACTATCCTTTTCATAAAAGGCGGACAGGTAGTAGACAAGCAAGTAGGCGCAGTGCCAAAAGCAAGTTTAGTAGCTATGTTGAACAAACATCTTTCGTAAACCCCTAAATCCCCTAAAGGGGACTTAAAATACAAAGCGTCCCAAGTTATTGTGGGGCGCTTTTTTATTTTTGACTGACTAGAAATGTTAGAACAGAATACATTCCCCGAGATAGAAAATCTTGAACTTCTTGCCAAACAAGTGGTAGAGGGTTTTATAATTGGTTTGCATAAATCTCCCTTTCATGGTTTCTCGGTAGAGTTTGCCGAGCATCGTTTATACAATCCGGGAGAATCAACTAAGCATTTAGATTGGAAGGTGTTGGCACGCACCGGTAAAATGTTTGTAAAGCGTTACGAAGAAGAAACCAACCTGCGCTGCCAAATTGTAATTGATGCTTCCAGCTCTATGTATTTTCCGAACGATGCGGAGATGAACAAACTTCGGTTCTCCATTCTTTCGGCAGCAGCTTTAGTAAACTTACTTAAACGTCAGCGCGATGCCGCAGGCTTAAGCATTTTTACCGATGAAGTAATTTTTAATTCCGATGCCAAAAGCAGCACCAAGCATCACCAGTTACTCTTTGCGCAATTAGAAAACCTATTGGCACAAAAGCCATTGAACATAAAAACCAATGCGGCTAAATGCCTGAACGAAATTGCCGAAACCGTTCACAAGCGCAGCATGGTCATTATATTTAGCGATATGTTCAGCAATATGGATAAAGACAAAAGCGATGAACTTTTTTCTGCTCTTCAACACTTAAAATACAATAAGCATGAAGTCATCCTTTTTCATGTGGTAGATAAAAACAAAGAATTAGACTTTAAATTCGAGAACCGCCCCTATCAGTTTATTGATATGGAAAGCGGAGAGAAAGTAAAGCTACACGCCAACGAGGTAAAGAGTTTTTACATTGAGCAAATGCAGAAGTTTGAAATCAGTTTAAAGATGCGCTGCGCCCAATTCAAAATAGATTTTGTAGAGGCAGATATTAACCAAGACTTTAAACAAGTGTTGTTGCCGTTTTTAACCAAGAGGGGTAAAATGTTGTAAACACCAAAATCCCCTAAAGTGAACGTTAGCAACCAATAAAAAAGCAAACAGCCGAAGAAAATTCTTCGGCTGTTTGCTTTTAATACCCTTTAGGGAATTTAAAGGTTTTATTTCTTTTTCTTGTAAGTGAATCCCGGACCGGTCTTCACTTCTTTTACTACTTCTCCATAGCTTTCGTATTCTGGAGCATCTTCTACCTTATCTGGTATTAGTTTAAACTCAACTCTTCTGTTTCTTGCTCTGCCTTCCGGATCATCTTCGCCATTTGGCAACTCGTTAGCCACAGCAGGAACTTTCTCGCCAAAAGTCTTTACTACAATTCTAGCTTCAGCAATCGATTTCTTTTTAATCAGGAAAGTCTTCACTTCGTTAGCTCTGCGCAAAGAAAGCTTGTCGTTGTATTCGTCTGTTCCTTTGCTATCGGTATGTCCTTGAACTTCTACTGAATAACCTGGGTGAGCATTCAACACTTGAACCACAGAATCAATTTGCTTCTTGTAGAAATCAATCACGTTAGATTTATCAAAAGCAAAATAAACGTTTGGTATTTTGATATGAATCTTAACGATAGGATCCAAGTAGAAAATTTGCGAAATAGTATCGCGCTCTTCTTCTTCATTGATAGTTATGTTATCAATAGACGGCCAGTAGCCTTCTTTGTTGCCGTTAATTTTGTAAGAGGTGCTTCTAACCACAGGGAAAACAAAAGGAGTTGGATTCGTAATAGCATTACCAACAAACTCAAAGTTATTTCCTGCCACTTTATACATAGATGCATCAACACCTAAAATTGGAGTATTAGTAGCATCGCCTCTCTTTACATAAATACCTTGTAAATAAACATCGCGCTGAACAATAACAGACCAAATATCATCACAACAAGTAGCACCTCTTGGTGAAGTTGTTCCTACACGGTTAGATACTTCAAAACCTCTTGCCGCTTTTTCATCTAAAGCAAAATATAAATCATCAGCGCCTGAATTCACCGGCACTCCTGCGTTTGTTGCGGTGGCCACCCAGTTACCTGGCGTTCCTGAAATTTTAAATACATCTAAACCTCCCAAAGACGGATGACCATCTGAAGAGAAATATAGAATCTTGTTTTTCTTGTCGTAGTGTGGAGTAACATCATCACCCAAACTATTGATTTGGTCGCCAGCGTTAGTAACTCCACCAAAAGTACCATCGGTGTTTACTTTAGCATAATAAATATCTCTGTTACCTTTTCCACCTTTACGGTCGCGTACAAAA
>CAMBIM010000149.1 GCA_945867505.1 Chitinophaga pinensis | reverse complement strand
ATTACTTCTAACCGAAAGGGCTCTTATTTTATAGAAGCCGAAACCTGCTGCAATGATATTTATGCTTACAGCACCGGCAGAAAAATTGAAAAGCGAGATACCGTTGTTGTTCCTAAAGTTGATACTCCGGTTGTAACGATAGGCGATACTGTGCCACCCGTTATAGTAGAACCTGCGCCTACACCAACACCTGTTGCGCAAGTTGAAAAGCCAATAGAGCCAATAAAATTTATTGATGAGAAGTTGAAGAAGGTAAAACAACTGCTACCTGTTCAACTTTATTTCCATAACGATGAACCCGATGCAAAAACGTTGAGCGATACTACTAAGCTTGATTACAAACAAACGTATGAAGGCTATTCGGCTTTGCGCAACGAGTATGTAAGAGAGTATCCTAAAACATTGAAGAGCGATGAAAAGCAAACCGGGCAAAAAGAAATTGCGAACCTGTTCGATGAGAAAGTTGACAAAGGCTATTACAACTTAGTGGCATTCAGTTCCCAGCTATTGCAATTGTTGCAGGAAGGAAACAAATTGGATATTACTATTAAAGGATATTGCTCTCCGCTTAACTATAACGATTACAATATTAAACTTGGCTACCGCAGAGTAGCTTCGTTGCGCAATTATTTCTTCCATTACCGCGATGGTATTTTTATGCCTTACATTGCTAATGGCAATTTGAATTTGAAAACAGAATCGTTGGGTGAAGAAACAGCGGCAAAAAACATCAGCGATAACCGTGAAGATAAACCGAACTCGGTTTACAATCCTGCTGCTGCTATAGAAAGACGCGTGGAAATTATTTCTGTTGAATTGAAATAGTTCTTCAACACTCGCAACACTTTCTATATTTGAATCGTGCAGAAAAAATCATCAGACAAGTCATCAAAGCCTTCCAGTAAATCGTCTTCTATTCCTTTTAAAAAGTGGGATAAGAAGAAAGAGAAAAATCCTGTTTTAGTAGCAGCAGCAAAAAAAATGTTTGAGCGCAGTATTTCTGACGATGCAAAAAAAGCAGCACTAAGAGCTTCCGGAGATAAAGCAAAGCCCTCTAAATATTACGGCAATAAAAAACACATTAACCCGGTAGAGGAAAGTGAAGATGGTGAAGAAGTAGATGCTGTAGTAGAAAAATTTCCTGACGAACTTCGTTTGAATAAATACCTGGCACATGCCGGTGTGGCATCGCGCAGAGCGGCTGATGAATTGATTAAGGAAGGACGAGTGAAGGTGAATGGAACGGTGGTGAAGGAGATGGGGCATAAAATAAAAGTGAAAGACAAAGTGGAGTTTGATGGCAAAACTCTTTCGCTTGAAAAACGGTATTACTTGTTGTTGAACAAGCCTAAAGATTATATTACTACTGTAAAAGATGATAAGGACCGCAAAACAGTAATGGAACTTTTGCGCGGTGCTTATGAGCAAATTAAATCTATAGAAAAGCCGCGTTTGTATCCGGTTGGCAGATTGGATAGAAACACTACCGGTGTGCTTTTAATTACCAATGATGGTGAGTTGGCGCAGAAATTAACGCACCCCAGCACAGAAGTAAGAAAGGTTTACCATGTAGTGCTGAACAAAAATTTACGCAAAGAAGATTTTGATAAAATAGCCGAGGGCGGTGTAGTGTTGGAAGACGGCATTGCGGAAGTAGATGAAATTGCTTACCCGAATGCGAAGAACAGAGCGGAAGTAGGTGTGCAGATACATACCGGTAAAAACCGTTTTATCCGAAGGTTGTTTGAAGCCATGGATTATGAAGTAGAAAAACTGGACCGTGTTTTCTTTGCCGGGCTTACCAAAAAAGATTTACCACGCGGCCGCTGGAGATTTTTGAGCGAAGAAGAAGTAAGGCTGCTGAAGCATTTTAGTTAGTAGACTATCTTCACAGAAAGTTATTCATGAAAATTCCTGATAACACCAGGGTTTATGATAAAAGAGTTTGAACGCGTTTACTTAACCGAAAATTTACCAGGCACTGCCTTTGTAAAAGGCGATGTAGGAGTGGTTGCCATGACCCACCAAAACGGCAAAGGATTTGAAATAGAATTTTTTGCTGTAGATGGCACTACCCTTGGTGTTGAAACAGTGCTTGCCGAGCAAGTAAAATCATGCGCAGGTATAAAGCGCGTAATTCATATACAGGATATAGCCGCTTAAGAACTGACTATATTAATACAAAAAGCCCTTGGTTGAACCAAGGGCTTTTTCTTTTTGTTTTAGTTTCTTCTTCTTTAAAAATTAAACGTTACATCTACCGCGCTGCCTCCTACTACAATTACCGGTATGGTTTGCACCTGTGTTGCACCCACGGTTATTTCGGCACGTATGGTTTGGGTGCCCGGTGGTATGTTGTTAAAGGTGTATTTGCCTTGCGCATCGGTATTAAAAAAGCCGGGTATACCGTCTACACTTACTTGCACACCGGCTTGGGGTAATGCGGCTCTAAATACCGTAACGTTTACGCTGCCTACAGACCCTACGGGTTGTAAAGCGGCATTAAGGGTAGTAATAGCACCGGCTGCTATAGTTACGTTGGTTATATTCTTTAACTCATAGCCGCCTTTGTAAACGGTTACGTTATAAGTGCCGGGTGTTTGCACGGGTATAAAATATTTACCGCCTTCATCGGTTTGCACCAGCACAGGCGTATCGTCAATTATTACCGATGCTTCGTTTATAGGGTTACCGGTGGCACTATCGGTTATGGTTCCCACCATAGAATAATCATCGGGGCTGGGTGCCTCGCCCGGGTTAGGCACATATACCACACCCCACTCGCGGCACTTGCGCCTTGTGCTTGGCTTATTGCCATCGTCAAAAGCGGCTTCGGTTTCGTTCCACATTTTAAGCACCAGTTTATCGGCTTCGGCCTGGTCGGCTTCCAGGGCCTCTTGCGCTGCGTCAAAAGCTTCTTTGGCATTTGCCTGTTGCAGGTTGGCATTTTTAAAATCAGTTACAGCCGTATTTACTTCGGCTATTGCTGGAAAAGTAATAGCTGCACCACCGGCAGCTATACGGGCGGCTTCGCCCACAGCAGCTTTATCGCCCCAAAAAATAATATCGGCTTCGCTGTTCAGCAACGGCACTTTGCCATCGCTTACTGCCAGCCCGTAAAATGCACGCACCGAGGCGTTAAATGTTTTTCTGCGAATAGCACTTTGAAGTGCCCCAAAAAAATCGCTGATAAACCATTCGGCTAACTGTCGCTTTTCTTTTACGGTTGTGCTCACATTGGTTTGCGCCTGTAAGGCGGTTTCTACCGCTTCTACTTTTAATTTGTAAGCCGGATAGAACACATCGAGCTTGGCTATAGTAGCAGCGGTGTAAGGAATTAGCAAAGGTGCAGGTATTGCATCTTTGCGGTCTTTGCCGGTTCGCATGGCTTTTTGGCGGGCGGTGGCAGATTGAGGTAGTCTTCTTTGCGGCATAAATTTAAATTTTATGGTTTTTGAATAAAAAACTTGATTCGGGTCAGGGAGGGGGGTAACTTTTTGTAGTTGACCGTCTCCCTGATTAGGGATAGGGCTAACTTTACATAGCTGATGCCATCCCTGATAAGGGATATGGCTAACTTTTTGCAGTTGATGCTCTCCCTGAACAGGGAGGGGGTCAACTTTTTATAGTTCATGGCCTCCCTGATGTGGAAATGCGCAATTTTTCTGTTTTTGCGCTTATTTCCGGTTATTCAAAGAACAATTGGTTGTTTAATCCAAATCGGTTAACACCGATACCTTTACCTTTAATCCTTTAGCTAATTCTTTGGCGGTGCAGATGGTTGGGTTTTGTTCGCCCCGCTCAATGCGGCCTATTTGCTCCCCGTGGTTGTTGCACATTACGCCTAATTCCATTTGAGAAAGCTTCAGCTCTTCTCTCAGTTCGCGCACTTTGTTGCCGAACTTCTTAAGATAGTCTTCGTCTCTGTTCTTTTGCACAAAACAAATCTGTAAGACTCCCAGAAAATTTCATAGAACATTTATGTTGGGAGGGAAAAATATTTTTGGCGCGGCAGGTTGACCTGTAAGCACACAAAACAAAATTTTGGAGAAGGGAAAGGAAGTGAGTTGTTGGTGAGAACACCAACAATGGCAAATGTTATAGTTGCTTCGCTTACCTTTCGAGGTTATTGAGTAGCTTGATAATTTGCGCTGCCAAGTCATTCACTACAAAGTCTTCCGTTTTGTCTATCAAGGGGAATAAGGCAAATGATATTTCTCTACTGTTGTTTTCATAAGCGGTAACATTTAAGTGGCTCGCCAATTCACGGCTTCGTTTTCTTAGTCGGTCTGCAGAAAAGCAATTCTATTTATGAGCCTTGTTTAAATTATTCATATTTTGCACAACACAACCCCTATAAATAATTTACAATTTTTAATAAATTATTTACTTTAGCCCAGCATCTAACCAACCGCAAACAAAACTTTATGAAGAAGATTTCACTATTAGTAGCAGTAACGATTATCACGGTATCAACCCTTTTTATTTCATCATGTGCCAAAAAAGCAGATACAGATTTAACCAAAGACGTGGTAGGGACATACGTTGGTAGGGAAACATATGACATTGGAGGGTCATCTAATACAAATCCAGGTATTACTTTTGTGGTTTCAAGGATAGATGACACTCATATTAAGCTAAATGACCCGACAGGTAGTTACTTAGATATGACAGCAACGGTTGGGGCAATTGACGATTTGGGAGATAGGACATTCTCGATAATGTCCTTCACAGATGGAGGAAGTATTTGGGAGCCTATTGAAGGTTCACAGGGTTATAGACCATTTAATAGAAGTTTCTTTTTCACAGTCCACGTAACGTCAGGTTCAGGGATAGGTGATTTTTTTGCATACGAGGGAATTAAACAGTAACCAGTAAAAAGTAAAAACGTAATTCAAGGGTCGGTCGAAAGCCGACCCTTTTTTATTTGTAATGGGTGAAGTTACTTTTATGTCTCGACAGGTTCTCCGCTTCGGGAACCTGTTGCGACTAAGATTACTAAAGCATTTTATTTAGACAGGGAAATAGCCATAGAGGTAAGTATGGAATAGTTATTTCTGCTTTCGCGCTCCTTGTAAATAAATATTTTGTCCCTGCTGTTTAAAATTTTCCCTTCCACGCGCCATACTATTTTACTGCAAATGATATAGTCCAGATTAACTGATACGCCATGTGTTTGAAATCCGTTTAAGGTGCCGGTTTTTATTAATGCTCCGTTTTTATCGCTATAAAATTCATACCGGGCAGCCACCGCAAGTTTACTTATAGGCTTATACGCCACAATAAATACGGGGCTATACCAAACATTATACGCAGCACTGTATTTAGCTTTTTGCTCTGTGCCTATATCAAAACCTGCCGTAAGGGTAAGTTGCGGATGCGCTGACCAAACAGCGTATAAATTATGGAAGTAACGCATTCTGCGTATGCTGTCGGGGTTATCGGTTCCTATGAAGTTACTGTAGTTAAATAAAAGTTTATCGGTTGGCTGGTAAACTATCTGTGCGCCAAACGAGGGTAGTGTTTTTCCTTTTATCCAACGTATCTTCTGCCACCCGTTTAGCACCAATACAGTAAATGTCCATTTAGGGTTGTGTTGATAGGTAAGTTTAATACCGGTTTCGAAATACGGTGAATTTTCAGCCAACATACTCCGCGAAAGTGTTGGGCAATCTTTACCAATGGCACTTTCGAAACCAATATGCGAAGGGAACACTCCGGCATCTAACCAAAGCTCCTTTTTTTTCAACAACTTACCTCCTATGTTAGCTTCAAAAATCTGGCGCAGGTAAAAAGGTTCTTCTGCCAAATTGCTTTGCGAATAGGTGCCAAGCATAGGGGCCATATTGAATCGAAAACGATTTTTAGCGTAGCCGAATTTTAGAAAAACAAGATTTGCATTTACCTGGTTATGATGGGTGTAATTGTAGAGAAAGGAAGGTCGGGTATTGGTTGCCGGTTTACCAAAATCATAACCGTAATAAACTTCGGCATATCCAAAAAAACTAAATGGCCTGATGGTATCCTGTGCTGTAGCTGTGGCAACGATGAATGAAATAAGACCTGTGATGAGAAGTTTCATAAGCGGCAATGTTATTTCACCCAAACTGAAACATTACTTCACCCGCTGCAATTCAATTTTAGTAGAAGCCGCAATGGTAATTGGCACGGTTTCTTCTTCCACGTTAGTCAGTTCCAAGCCAAAGTCTTCGGCTGTAGAAAGCGAAATGCTTTTAATAAACCGGTAGCCTTTTACCACAAATTGTTCATACGGTGTAAGGGCATCGTCAATAGCCACCCGGCTGTTGAGTAGAATAAATTTGAAATCGGCAGGCATGTTGTATTTGCGCAGCGATGGATAATGCGACAGCTCATCTACTTCGCCATTCTTCACCATCTCTTCTACAATTTTATTGAACATCAGGTTCACTTTATGGTCCACTTTAAAACCGAAGTTTAAGCGCACAAAGAAAATTCTACGCGGCACCACCGCTTCTACCGAGTAAGTAGCACCAAAAGGTTCGTTTGAAATATCTATGTGAACAAACCAATAAATATCAGCGCGCTTTGGCCGTTTGCGGAAAATGGAATAGATAATGTTAGAATCAATATGGCTCTTATCATTAGCCATTGAAAGGTAAACCAGGTTGTTGGCTTCTTTGGGAATGGTAT
>CAMBIM010000148.1 GCA_945867505.1 Chitinophaga pinensis | reverse complement strand
GTAACGGTGCGTCTGAATGCACCGGTTTCTTTCAGGCGTATCATATCGCGGTTTACTAATACTTCATCGTTAAAGATGATAGTCACCGAATCGTTATCTTCTTCACCATCGTCATAAATAAGCAGGGTAAGGTCACAGGCGTTTACCGTGGCTTTATGTTCGTAATGCACCGAGTCGCTGCCCAGTGCTAAGTGCGCATCTAACTTTACCGGTGGTTCGTATTTAGCTAAGCTAGCATCTTCTTTTACTATTACGCTATACGTGCATGTTTGCACATTGCCCGCTTTATCGTAAGCGCGGAAAACAAACGGATGCACCCCCAATTGCAAGAAGCAACCGTCTTTAGAACCGGTTACCATCACTACACTATCTACCGTGCAGTTATCGTTTGCATGTGGTGGGCGGTAATGATAAATCAATCCCTTGCGGTTGGGGGGTAGAAGAATGATAGTATCCTTAGGGCAACTGAACACCGGTAGCTCTATATCTTTAATAGCAACGTTGAACGAACACTCGCGCACCGTGCCTGCACCATCCGAAGCCGTAAATGTATTGGTAGTAGTGCCGCACGGGAAAACTGTGTTGCTCCGTTGCCCTTTGGTTTGCACCACCACAATGCTATTACCCAGCGGCACCTGCGGAGCATTATAATGCACGCTTGCTCCGCAAACACCGCGCTCTTGCTTGGCTGCAATATCAGCAGTGCAGTTAATATATAAGTTCTTAGCCGGTTTAGGAGCAACATCTTTAGGCTGAATTACTTCGGGGCTTTGCACCGTTGGTATTTGATTTTTTTCTATGGGTTTCATTGCCTCTTCAGTGCGCGGCTTGGCGACTTCTTTCACCAGTTCGTCACTATTGGTTACAGTTACATTAAAACTACACGTTGCTGTGTTGCCCGAAGCATCGGTAGCTTTATACTTAAGTGTAATAACACCAATGGGAAACACTGCACCTGTCTTTATACCTTCAACCATTTCTAATTTCAAGTTAGGGCAGTTATCAGAAGCAGAAAGCCCAGGATAGCTTACCTCCACTCCTGCTGTGCCCATTCGGGCGTGAGCAATAACATCGGTAGGGCATCTAAACACAGGGTCTTCGTTATCCGTCACTATCAGTTGAACAGTATCGATTAAATGCTGGCCGCCAAGTTCTGCCTGATAGACTAGGTTGTTTACTCCTACATTAAACTTAGAACCGCTGGGCAAGCCTTCTATCTGCTTTAAAACAATTTGTCCGCAACCAAAGCTGGCTGTGGGTGGTGCAAAAAAAGCTTCGGCAGAGCAATTGCCTCTGTCGGTATTCTTCTTAATCTTCCTAGAAAAATTCATGGTCACCTTCTCCATAGGCACTTTACCCGTTTCATCGGTAAAAAGTGTATTAATTTCGGTAAACGATAAACCGCGATTGTAAATTCGCAGGTCGTCTAAGCAACCGTTAAAGTATTTCTTACCGGCTATAATATCTCTGCCTATTTCCAAGGCAAAATCGTTCGGCAAAAAAGGTCGGTTTTTAGGAGCTTGGGCAATTAGTTTACCATCCTGAAAAACATGCACAAAATCTTCATCGTAGGTAATAGCAATAAAATACCATTGATTAAACTCCATAGGATGCATGTTGTATTGCTTATCCTGAAAAGAAAAATCGTTGCTCAACGCAATGGTGCTATACGAATCGCCAAAAGCGCGTTTGATTTGAAAACAGTATTGAGGCTTAATATCTGTACCTGCTTCTACACCGGGCTTTGCCAGCACAATCAGGTTAAGGTCGTTATTGGAGTTAATACCTTTTTCAGGTTTTACCCAAGCGGTAATTGAGAGAGAGCTAACCGGTGCTTTTAGCGAAATAGAATTAGGGACAGAAACGTAACAACCTGTGCCTATAAACCGAACCGCTCCACACGGATTCCCAAATCTATCTGCCGCAGGAGCTATTGCACCGTTAAACTGTCCATCATTTTTGTTGCCGCTTTCATCGCCTGCGCTGTTATTAAAAGGATAAAACGCAGCTAAACCATCCGTAGGCAACTGGGCACGGCTATAAGTAAAGCAGAAAAGAAAAAACAGGCACAAGACGTTTCTCATAACAGCAGCGCACTTATGCACCTAAAAGTAAATGTTTTTGGCAGAGGCAATAGTAATGTTGTAAACGGACATGGCGCAACTTGTGTTACAAATAAAAAGCAATGAAAATAAGTGATTTACGAAAGAAGAATTGTTACTCCCCACTGTTAAACACAATTCGGAACGGATGCACCATGGCTGTCATTACTCCGTTTATTACACAAGGGTCGTTTTGCATAATGGCATTCGCGGCTGCTTCATCGGCCGCTTCAAAAATGGAGATGCCACGATTATCTAAATGTTCAATACCGTATTCGGTTTTACCTACAAACTTCACTACACCCTGCTCAAACAAGCTCTTCAAATAATTAAAATGCTCACCAACAATGCGGTTGGTTTCGTCCGTCCAGTTTTCTTGTTGAGTGTATTTGGGTTGAAGTTGGAGAATATATATCCACTGCATAAAGGATTTTTTAACGAAGATAAAACCAGGTTTTGTTCTGCATAACTCATTTATAATTCCGTTCCATTATCTTCGCGTTTTAAAGAAAACTGAAGCCATCCCTTAAAGCTATGGCTTCAGTAAAACTGATATGAGTAAAAAAGGAAAAGTATTAGTAGCCATGAGCGGTGGAATAGATTCTACCGTTACTGCTGTTATGTTGCACGAGCAGGGCTACGAAGTGGTGGGCATAACCATGAAAACCTGGGACTATGCCAGTAGCGGTGGAAACAAAAAAGAAACCGGTTGCTGCTCGCTCGATAGTATTAACGATGCTCGACAGGTGGCGGTTGATTTAGGTTTCAGCCATTTTATAATTGACATACGCGAAGAGTTTGGCGATTTTGTAATTGACAATTTTGTAAACGAATACATAGCTGGGCGCACGCCTAACCCGTGTGTACTTTGCAATACGCACATTAAATGGGAAGCACTTCTTAAACGTGCCGATATGATGGACTGCGAGTTCATAGCTACGGGGCACTACGCGCAATTGCGTAAGGAGAACAAACGCTTTGTTATTTCGAAAGGATTAGACGCGAACAAAGATCAGAGCTATGTGCTGTGGGGAGTTAGTCAGCCGTGTTTAAGTAGAACTATGTTTCCCGTTGGGCAGTTTCATAAGCCTGCCATTAAACAAATGGCGCGCGATATGGGCTACTTGGAAATAGCCAACAAAGGCGAGAGCTACGAAATTTGTTTTGTGCCCGATAACGATTATCGCGGTTTCCTTAAACGCAAGTTGCCCGATTTAGAAACTAAAGTAGCTGGCGGAAACTTTGTAGACGCTACCGGTAAAGTTATTGGCAAACACAACGGCTATCCGTTTTACACCATTGGTCAACGCAAGTTAGGGGTGGCTTTTGGTGCGCCCAAATACGTAACCGAAATACAACCGGATACTAATACCGTAGTGCTGGGTGATGAAGAAGATTTGCAACGGAATGGCATGTGGGTAGGCAAACTTAATTTGCAGAAGTATGAAAAATTAGACGCGAATATGCCTGCCTTAACCAAGGTGCGTTACAAACACGATGGCGAAGACAGCGTGCTAAACCAGATAGGCGACAGAGTGAAAGTAGAGTTTATGACCAACGTATCGGCTATTGCACCTGGACAGAGCGCGGTGTTTTATGAACAAAACGATGTGATTGGCGGTGGCGTTATTTTTTCTAATTTCAACATTGAATAATTGCTACCACGAATGATAAAACACAAATCGGCAAAACAAGCTGCCGCATTTTTCTTTTTGCCTTTTGCTATTTGCGTTTTACTTTTTTCCTGCAAAGACAAGCAAGACACTTACAATATTGATTATAAATACGGCTACCTGCCTATGGACACGGGCAAGTATATCACCTATAATGTTGATTCTATCTTTTCCTACAATTCCTCTTTTACAAGAGACACTGTTAGCTACCAGTTAAAAGAATTAGTAGCCGATACCTTTTACGATACCGATAATGAACTGAGCTACAGGTTAGAATTATACCGAAGACCAAACAGCAATGCTTCATGGACGCTTGACCGCGTTTGGTACCAAAAGAAAACCATTTACAACGCACAGAAAATTGAAGATGATATTCGTTTTATAAAATTGGTTTTCCCTCCGGAGCAGGATAAAACATGGAATGGCAACAATTACATTCCATCAGCCAACGACCCTTTCCGCAGTTTTGCCAACTGGATTTATACTTACCAAAGTGTAGATGTGCCTTACACTATTAACGGCTTTAGCTTTGATAGCTCCCTTACGGTGGTAGCTGTAAATGATTCAAGTTTTGTAGATAAGCGTTTGCGCAAAGAAGTTTATGCCAAGGGCATAGGCATGGTGTATCAGGAGTGGGAACTTAAAAACAAGCAACAGCTTGGTTCTTGGGATACCGGCAAATGGAACGGATTCAGCATTCGTATGCGACTAATAGACCACAATTAACTTTCTTGTTTTTCGTTTGTTGTATTGTTGAAGAATTATGAAATAGCCATGACAAGTTTTTGCTCTAATTTAAAATACGAGTTTAGCATCATGGCTATTCAATACGTCTTTTGAAAAAATAAATATGTTCTGGATTAAAAAACTCTTTCTCTTATCCTTTCTGTTCTTTTCTCTTCTTTCTTTTTCACAAAAAAGTAAATACTGGATTAAGTTTAAAGATAAGAACCATAATACCTTCTCGCTTTCTAATCCCGACCAGTTTCTTTCGCAAAAATCTATTGACCGCAGAACTAAGCAGAACATCCCGCTCAACCCAACCGCCGTACCTCTTTCCGAAACTTATATTGACAGTCTCTCGCCTTTTATTACCGAATTAAAACACCGCATTAAATGGTTTAATGTAATTGTGGTAGACATGAGCGATGCCATAACCCTGCGCACCGATACCACTGCCTGGCGCGATACTATTTATGATACCGATACTTTCTCTGTAACCGTTTACGATTCCATCATCATTCACCGAAGAATAAATCCTAACGAGGCTTCGTATACTTACGATACGGTTACTACTTCTAACCCCATAGCGGTGTTTGACACGTTTGTTCACCCGGGCCCCATTTACATTCGCGATACTATTGTGTATACCGATGTCATCATCGGCAATGGGTTCGATTCGCTTAAACAGTTTGGGTTTATAGATACCATGGGGCAAATTAAAAGCAACCCTACCCGCGCTGCTTTTGGTAATAAGAAGTTAGAAGAAGTTCCGCCCGTTAATCAGCAGATTGTTTACCCTAGTAAGTATGGCGCGGCTTACCACCAGATAAATATGCTGAATGCCGATTTGCTGCACCAAATGGGTTACACCGGTGAGGGTATTACGGTATCAGTAATGGATAACGGCTTTTACAATACCAACATCATTAAGGCTTACGATTCTGTGCGAACGCGCATACTGGGCACCTGGGATTTTGTAAACAACGAAGCCAACGTGTATAACGATGGCAGCCACGGTGAGAATGTTTTCTCCTGCATGGCCGCCAACCAACCCAACGTATTTGTAGGCACTGCCCCCGGTGCGTATTACTATTTGTTTACCACCGAAGATGATAATGCCGAATGGGTAATGGAAGAATACAACTGGGCAGCTGCTGCCGAAGTAGCCGACAGTGTAGGTGCGCAAATATTCTCTACCTCGCTCGGCTATTCTAAATTTGATGGCGATGAAGGCAACCATACTTATGCCGATTTAGACGGACACAGTACCGTAATTACCAATGCCGCCAACATGGCTTTCAGCAAAGGCATTCTGGTGATAAACTCTGCGGGTAACGAAGGCGCAAAGCCGTGGCGCTATATTATTGCCCCGGCCGATGGCGATAGCGTAATGGCTATTGGTGCTGTTGATTCTACCGAAAAGGTTGTTGACTTTAGCAGCCGCGGGCCTAATGCCGCAGGAAGAATTAAACCCGATGTATGCTCGCAGGGCAGACGCTCGGCTGTAGTTACTACTAATGGTTTTGCAAGCTATAGCGATGGCACTTCTTTCAGTTGCCCTATTATGAGCGGCTGCGCGGCAAGTTTGTGGAGTGCCTTCCCCGATAAAACTGCGCGCGAGATTTACGATGCCATTATTATTAGTGCCGACCATTTCTGGACTCCCGATAACAACCACGGTTATGGTGTTCCTAATTTCTACAATGCTTATCTGTTTCTTAAAACAAATTACAATAACGGCATACTGCGCGTTAATGACGATGCCGTGGTTTACCCCAACCCGTTCAGCAACGAGTTAAATGTTTCGTTGTTTAATACAGATCCTAAAAATCACCGGATAGAACTCTTCAATTTATTCGGACAAAAAGTTTACGACTGCGAGTTTTATGTGCGTGATAAAACTTTTGAAATGGTGAACATTGATGCTGCCGGTCTATCTGCCGGAGAATACATCCTACGCTTTGATGGCGAAAAGGCGGCAAGGCATTTGGTTAAGGTAAAATAAGTTAAGCCCGCTTTCGCTTTCGGTTTGCAAACCTATCTTCGCCTGCTATGAATACACGCTTAGTCAACATTATAATTGTAGCTATTACCGTTGCGCTGGTAGGGCTTATGTACATACAGGTAAATTGTATACGCCAAAACTATACTGTGCGCGAAGAGACGTTTGACCAG
>CAMBIM010000147.1 GCA_945867505.1 Chitinophaga pinensis | reverse complement strand
GTGAACGGAAAAAGCACTTACAAGGACGAATTTGTTACCAGTGGCGGAGTAGATTTGTCCGAAGTAGACTTTCGAAACATGCAAAGCAAAAAGGTGAACAACCTGTATTTTGCGGGCGAAGTGCTTGATGTTGACGCTATTACCGGAGGCTTTAACTTTCAGGCCGCCTGGACTACTGCCTACATAGCATCGCAGACGATTTGACACGCGTGGAAAAGTGCAAACTACTGCACTCGGTATGGGCTAGGTTTGCACCCGAACCAAAGCCTCTTATATTAAAAAGTATCTACAAATTATTGTTCTTGCCACTGTTCTACTTTGCACCATGCAGGTTAATGCCGTGCATAAGGATAGTGTATTTGCCTATATAAAAGCCAGCGGTATTAAGCACCCCGAAATAGTCATGCAGCAGTGTCTGCTGGAAACGGGTCATTTAAAATCGGCATACTTGTTGAAACGCAATAATCTTTTTGCGTTTAGAATAACCGAAGAGTATATGCACTTTACAAATTGGAAAGAAAGCGTTGATTATTACAAACGTTGGCAAGACCGGCACTATAAAAACGAGAACGAAAACTACTATTCATTCTTAACGCGGTACAAGTATTCCGGCTCGCACAACTATGTTGAGGTGCTAAAAAAAGTGAGTATTAAAAAAGGGTAGCTAAATTGCTACGGTTACACTTAAATGTATTTCTATTAAAACTTGGTTTCATATATCACTTGTAATTCTACTGTCGTTCACCTTTTGCAAAGCCAAAGCGGGAATGAAGGACAGCGTGTACGCTTACATACTGGCTGCTGATATTAAACACCCTGAAATTGTATTAAAACAAGCCATACTTGAAACGGGTTGGTTTCAGTCAAAGCACTTAATGAAGCGCAACAATTTGTTTGCCTTCCGCTCTACTAAAAAGTATATGCATTTTGGTACCTGGCAGGAAAGCATTCAGTATTACAAACGCTGGCAGGAAGCCAATTACACCAACCCCGAAGAAACCTATTACAAGTTTTTGGTGAGAATAAAATATGCCGGAACACCCGAATATATTAAAACGCTGAAGCGAATTAATTTGGCGAGGAGCCAAGGCTCGCCTTTGCCGGTAAACCAACCTACACCTCAACAAACAAAAAAGCCATCCCAATGATTTTTTGGAATGGCTTTTCTATTTAATAAATTCATGGTTTAGTTCTTAACCACTGCTTCTTTCTTCTTTCCAAAGTTTACAAAATCGAAACTCCAACCTACATAGTATAAGCCACCAATTTTAGGTGAGCCAACCGCCTCTATGTGCCTGTTATTGTAAATGTTTGAGCCACCAATACGGAAAGTTGAATACGCTTTATCAATTTCATAATAAATCTGCATATCTAAAGTATGGAAGCTAGGTACAAAACCATCGGCAAAAGGGCTTTGCCAAGCGTAACCGGTAACCCATTTAAAGTTGGCATTAAAACCTAAACCACCCACCACACGGTTGGCAGTAACACCCACATTAAATTTATGTTTTGGTGTATTGAATCCGGAAAGAACTGTGGCTCCATTATTTCTTAAGTTACGGTCATCCAAATCTGAATAGGTATAGTTTACATACGGTGTAATACCCTTACCTACATAATAGGCAATACTAATAGCCGCGCCCCATGATGGAACTTTGGTAGTGGCGTTCACCCACATTTGGTAAACACGGTAAAGTGGTTTTCCATCAAGCTCTTTTGAGCCTGACGAATCGTTTACAACAATGGCATCCATTGCTTTTTCATATTCTGTTGAACCAGTTTCGGCATTTGCATCGCCCGCAATAGTTTTAACTACGCGCTGAAAACCAATAAAGTTGCTGTATCTGCTCCAGTAGGCCGATACATCTATAAACACCTTTTTGGCAATCTCGGTTCTGTATCCAAAATCTACAGACAACACATTTTCCGGACGCAGTGGTGCCAAAATAGTAGGCTTTAACGTGCTTTTAGCTAACGCTTGGTCAGCATCGTAAGAGCCCGTTCGGTTTCTATAAAACTGAAGAGTAGACTCGCGTGTAAACAAATTGGTGTAGCCATCTGAATTACCCACTAAGAACAATCTACCAATATCTAAATACAAGTATTGATCTTGCAAAGTAGGTGTGCGGAAAGCCGAAGTAACGGAACCACGGAAAGTATGGTCGCTGCCAATAGCTTTGTAAGTATAAACAATAGAAGCACGAGGCGAAAGCTGCGCTTTGTAATTGCTATTTTTATCTACGCGAATAGACCCTATCAATTTCAAGGCATTGTCTTTCAACAAATGTTTGGTAGCCTGTAAATAAGCCCCCACTTCATGCACACGAATTCTTGTACCAGCAGTATCATTAAAAATTGTTCCGCGCGAGTTGGGCATGTAAATACGATACGAAGCACCAGTAATAATATCTAACCACTTTACAAAATCCCAATTGTACTGTCCTTCTACATGCCACATCATTGATTTATCGTAGAACTTAGTTCCTTCTAATGAGTTAGCATCGTTAACCAATCGGTTAAATGAATCTTTAAACTGTTGGGAACCTACACCATACCATTTAGCTTCGGCTGCACGTCTGGCTACGTTTCTTGCGCTGTCAATTCTTGGGTCGTTTGGTTGGTCGAAACATTCAGGGCATTCTTTAAAGCCACCAATAAGTGTATCAAGGGTTGCAAAATACACACTTGAAAACTCAGAAACATAATCTGACCGCAATGCTGCGCGAGAAAGATAGGCTCCGGTTAAGCCAATGTTGTATGACTTACCAGCATCTTCAACTGCCCCATAAGCTCTTACAAAAAAGTTCTTTCCCTTTAACTCAATTTTAGGTTGATGAAAAGTAAACCCTTTAATCTGATACCGTGCTGTTGCTTGGTATACGGCAGTTCCATAACCAAACTTATAGGTACCGGTTAGTTCTAAATCTTTAGTAAAACGGTAATGCAACTCGGTTGAAAACTTTAAGCTCTTTGCATTATAATCAGCAATTGCCTTTTCCATATAGCCGGGTGCTTTGACATGAACAAAACCATCGGGTGCGGAAGGATCAAACTTACTAGCAGCTGGGTTAAAATCTAACCAGCTATTAAGAGCAACAATCTTGTCCTTATCTTCTTGTGTAAAGTCTGCGCTTACGGGTTGGTATTGCTTTTCACGTAATGCAGAATTCAAATTAACATCGGCTGTAATTGCACCATAGCGGTTGAAAGAATCATCATCGGCAACCCAATCACTCATTTGCATATACTCGCCAGTAAACTTTAAAGCAAATTTTTGCTGCTTGCCAAATGCCTGAGCATAACGAACTTGCGCATCCATAAACGGACCAGGAACTGTTGTTCCTCCGCCTTTTAACTGAATAGATAAACCTTGAAAATCGTACGGGCTTTTGGTGCGCATAGAAACAACACCTTGCATGGCGTTAGCTCCATAAAGTGAAGATGCGGCACCAGAAATAATTTCTACACTTTCTAAATCTAAATCGTTAGCTCCTACCATGTTTCCAATTGGGAAATTCAAACCAGGTGCTTCATTATCTACTCCATCTATAAACTGTTTTGTTCTTAAAGAGCGAGTATCGCCAAAACCACGAAGGTTAATTACTTTAAAGCCAGCCGATGTTGTTACAATATCTACTCCTTTATAGTTACCAATGCTTTGATAAAAATCGCCCGATGCTGCTGACTTAATTTCACGCGCTGTCATTTTTTCTATTTGCACAGGTGCTGTCTTTATAGACTCTGCAACTCGCGAAGAAGTTACCACAACTTCCTTTCCCGGAATATCTGCACTTTCCAATCCTACGCTCCAATTGGTGTTATTCACCGAATAGTCTCTGGCTACATAGCCCAGATAAGAAATGGTAATTGTTTTTGCAGTAGCGGGCACATCTAGAGTAAACTTTCCATTAGCATCTGTTACCGTTCCAATATTTTCTGTGCCTTTTACTCTAACGCTGGCACCAATTAAGGCTTCTTTGTTAGTGGCATCAGTAATTTTTCCGGTAATTGTTTTGGTTTGGGCAAAGATTGCGAAAGTTGTAACAACGAACGCGAGAAGTAGTAGAGTTTTCTTCATTTCTGTCAGGGGGTTTCTGTTTAAGTTCTTTTTGAGCGAAGTCGAATATAGCAAAATATTGAAACGACAAAAATTCATCGCACTTTGATTACATACGATTTTTGACATGTATTTTTAGTTTCGCTTCATGGCAATTAAAATATTGATTACCGGTGGAACCTTTGATAAAGAATATGATGAACTGAACGGTAAGCTTTTCTTTAAAGACACGCACCTACCTGAAATTCTAAAGCTAGGTAGAAGCAATTTGGTGGTTGGCGTTAGCACACTGATGATGATTGACAGCTTAGAAATGACCGATGCCGACCGTGAAGTTATCATCAGGCACTGTCAAAAATGCGATGAAGAAAAGATCATTATTACCCACGGCACAGATACTATGGATATTACCGCCAAACAATTGGGCAAAGCAAACCTGAATAAAACAGTTGTGTTAACAGGTGCTATGATTCCTTACAAATTCGGCAGTTCCGATGGGTTATTTAATTTGGGTAGCGCGTTGGCTTTTGTGCAAACCCTGCCAATGGGAGTTTATGTAGTTATGAACGGAAAATACTTCAACTACGATAACGTGCGCAAGAACAAAGCTTCGGGCATTTTTGAAGAGTTGAAATAGGTTTTAAAAAATTTAGTGAATTCATTTCTCTTTATATCTTCGACCGACAGAAAAATAAAAACATGAAAAAAATACTTGCTTTAGTATTGGTTCTGGTGGTAGTTGCGGGATGCAACAAAGAAAAAACCTACAAAGAGAATTTAAACGGCACTTGGGAGGTTTATAAATACTTGCTTAGAAACACCGATAAAACTACACAGTTTAAAAACGAACATCCAGGTTACAGTATTTCGTTTACCACAGATAATAAGTTTAGTGAACTTTTAACCAATCCGGATTCTACTTACATCAACGGCACATATTCGTTTACCGATAATGACGAAAAAATTCTTTTGGAAAACACTTATAACACTTTTGTAATTGACACCGCAGGCGATTCTATTTTTACCGCTCGCTTGGTTAAACGCGAATACACCATCTTTAATTTAACCAAAGACCATGTGCAATTGCGCAACGATACTTCGCAATTATATTTAGATAAAGTAGACGAACAATAATTTTAAACCAAAAACATTTTTCCCCGTGAAGAAAACTATCCTCATTGCCATTGGACTTGTAATTTTACTTGCTGCCTGCGACCGTAAAGCCTTTGTAAAAAAGATTGTAGGTGCTTGGAAGCTTGATAAATACCTCTTTGCTGGTCAAGACAAAACTTTGCTTTATGATACTACTTACCGCAACTGGCAATTAGTAATTGGCGATGATCAAGTTTATACCAAAGCTTGGCAGAACTTTACCTTTACGCCCGATACGCTTACCATTTACGATACTATCGGATACGATTCAGTAGTAATGTCTTACACTATTGATACCAACGTTTATCCATTTGTAGATACCTTAATTACTCCACACCTAGAAATAGGAACTTGGGAGTTAATTAACAGCGAAGAAGATTTACAATTGAAAAACGATTCAAGTTCGGCTGTAGAAATTTACCGCATACTTGATTTAACTAAGAACAACTTAACTGTTCGCAAAGGTAACGAAGAGTTTTATTTAGGGAAGTAGACTTTAGATAATAGAATCTATATATTAGACAAAAAGCCACGGTGATTTTTCATCGTGGCTTTTTTATTAGCGAACTGCGGTAACGGTAAAACCTTTCTTGCGCAGTAACTCAATAACCCCTTCTTGCTTAGGCAAATGCAAAGCACCTACTGCAATAAATGTTGACTGCTCTTTAATAAACTCCGTAATTCTATCTGCCATTCGAATATTTCTATCGGTAACTAATGCTTTGTAAAACTTCTCGGGCATTTGTGCATCTGCATCGTTGCTGGCTAAACTATCTAAATTCTGTTCCGTGTAAAACCTTACTAAATCCGCACCTTCGTTTTTATTCTCTTCAAACGAATGAATTTCCTTAACCAACAAATCTGCTTGCTCTTGATAGCTTAAGGAGTTTAATGCGCTCAGTTGTTCATCCACTGTTTCAATACCAATAATTTTCTTCTTCTTTTTTTTCGCCTGCTTGTAGAAATATAAATCTAGCACTTCCTTCTTTCCCTTAACTGCCGAATCGCCCAAACCCATTCCGCTTGCTTCAAAAATGGTCATAGTAAACACCGGTGCTACGTTATCAAATAACGAAACAGAAAAATTGATTTCCTTCTTCACCACCGAGTCAAGTAATTTGTATTCGCGCTCGGGTATCATCTTCTTTAAAGAATATTCATTACCCATCATCAGCTTCGAAAGCAAACTCATATTGAATGATTCTTTCGGGTCTAACTCCATAGCATAAGCTTTAGTGGTAGCAAAGTACGGCATTACGCTATCTCCGAATGCAAACACACGCGCATCACCGGTATGCATAGTGCCATAAAGAAAAGACGGCTGCTTAAGCCCATTACCCGATATTTTCCACAGCAGCGAACTGTATTGTGCCGAAATAGAAAGATGAAACAGAACACTTATCGCAAAAAATATTTTCTTCATGCCGCTAATGTAATTTGGTTTTGTATTTACTATTCACCGTTCACTAATAACTATGCGCTTTCCATGATTGTAATAGACGATAAAACCA
>CAMBIM010000146.1 GCA_945867505.1 Chitinophaga pinensis | reverse complement strand
GTATCGCCTATCGTTACAACCGGAGTATCAACTTTAGGAACAACAACGGTATCTCGCTTTTCAATTTTTCTGCCGGTGCTGTAAGCATAAATATCATTGCAGCAGGTTTCGGCTTCTATAAAATAAGAGCCCTTTCGGTTAGAAGTAATATAAGCGCGCGAATCATCAATTGCTTTGGCGTAATACAAATCGTTTTGTGGTGTGTTGATGGGCTGCAATAAATTTTTCGGCTCTTTCCAGTTAACCGATTCACCGGTGGTTTCAAAAATATCGAAGCCGCCAAAACCATAATGCCAGTCGGATGAGAAGAACAGATTCTTATTATTTACATCATAAAAAGGAGTTATCTCATTGCCTTGTGTGTTGATTTTATTTCCCGCATTCACCGCTTGCTGGTAAGTGCCATCGGCACTCAACTTGCTCATCCAGATATCCATTTTCCCTTGTCCGCCCTCGCGGTCAGAAGAGAAGAATAAAATTTCATTTCCTGCTAAATCATAACCAACTGCGGGTTGCGTGTTAGTGGCAACGGCATCGTTTACATGGTCGCTAAGTTTTTCGGCTGGCGTCCATTTATAGTTGTCATACTTGGTGACATAAATATCGCAGCGCGTGGCTGTTTTATCTTTCTGCTCGCATTGCGTAAAAAAGAATTTTTTAGAATCGGGAGAATATGCCCCATTGCCAATATTTAATTCTGGATTCGCACCATTAGGCGTATAGATAGTTTCGAAGTTCGGTGGCTCATTATACAACCGCACTAAATATTTTTCGTTCTTCTTATCGGTAGAAATATTTCTTAAGGAAGAGAACTGAATCTTATCCGGAAAAACATGGATAGCGTTGAACTCCGATTGTGGAGTGTTTACCTCTTTACCTAAATGTTCAATCTTAATCGAATCATTCTTCTTCGAATTATCTTTCATCCAGCTACAGGCTTCAATTTCCTGTTGTGCTTTAGCATAGTAGTAATCTTTCTTTCTGTATTTGGTTTGAAACCGGTGAAACAACTTTTGTGCTTCCTCACATTTACATTCGCAACTGCTGCGTAAAACTTCGCCCAGCCAAAACAAAGCCATCGAGTATTGGTTCGCTTTGTCCAACTTAACTACAGCCCGGTAGCCTAAACCGGAACCATCTAAATCATTAAACATTCTACAGGCTTCGGCATACTTAAAGTTTAGTTCAATATTTTCTTCGTCTTTATTCAGTGCATCTTTAAAATATTGCGATGCCGCATAGTAATCGCCTTCTGTGATTTTTTTATCGCCTGCTTTGGTAAGTTGAGAAACAGTCTGAGAAAAAGATGGCAGACAACAGGCTACAGACAGCAGAAACGCAAACAGAGCATGTTTGTATTTAAACTGTGAACCGTAAACTGTGAACCGTAAACTCATAGAAATGCCGGACATACCGCTCCCGGTTTATTTATCTTTTTCACTTTAGCTAAAATGTAAATTACACTTACTTCAAAGCCACCGTTGTAGCGACTGGCTGCACGAAGTTTCGAAAAGTTTAAATCGTAACTCAGGTTTACCTGCAGATTATCGTAATCCATACCGGCAAATAACCAACCCGATTCTGATGAACGACCATACGCACCCATATTTATAGCAACAGTATGTGCCGCCTTTAAAGCCAGATAGTATTTGGCGTGCGCACCATAAGCTACTTCGTATTTGCTGTCCTGCATTTGGAACGAAAGTTCAGGAACAATATCCCATTGCTTTGCCACTTTTACTTGCGCACGCGTATGCACCGTAAAGCGCGGATTCAAGCGCACTGAATTATCGTTATAGAAAGTTTGTTTCTGTTGGGTTAAGTGGGTAGCCCCGAAACCAACCGTAACATTGGTGCGCTCCGCTTTAGTCCATTTATAGGCCAAGCCAACTCCTAAGTCGAAAGAATTGAAACGTGTTCTTGCAAAGCTTTCATCAATAGAAATATTCGGGTCGAACACATCGCCATTCCATTGGTTATCGAAATTCAGTTTACTGTAATTGATGTTTCTATTTACCAAACCAAATTGAATTCCACCGCTTATAGCATGGTGATGATTTTTGTCCAGCGTTTTTATATAAGAAACTGAAAGCGCAGTATTCAACGAAGTAAAGCGCGAGTCACCGGCTCTGTCGAAAAAGAAAACCAAACCGGCACCAATGCGGTCGCCATTTTTAAGCGTAGCAAAATTCATTTCGGCACTTGCTGAAAATGTATTGAACCGAACTGGAACCGTAGGCCATTGATTACGGTAATTGCCTACAAAGCGGTAATCGCCATCAAACAAATTGGTGTTGGCCGGATTTTGATTGAGCGGAGAGAAGTTGAATTGCGAGAAATGGATATCCTGTGCGGACAACGGACAACAGACAACGGACAACAGCAATACCAACGAGAAAATTCGAAAATTCGAAAATTCGAAAATTGGCAACAGCCAACTTCCGTTTTCGTAATTTAAAATTCTCTGTGTATTGTATTTCATTTTCAAATTTTCTAATTCTCTAATTTCCGAATTAGCGAAGCAGCGTTACATTCCCTTTCTTCAAAAATTTATTTCCTCCATCACATTCGCCTTCGGCATACCAGCCGAAAACAGCCGGGTCAATTTTCTTTCCGCTGAAAATTCCATCCCAGCCTTTCGAAATATCTTTAGTGTCGAACATTTTTTGTCCCCAGCGGTCGTATATGGCAAAGTAGATTTTGGTCACATTGTTTGCCCGCACATACAACACATCGTTCTTTCCATCATTGTTAGGCGAGAAAGCATTTGGTATATAAACGTTTGATTCTTTACAAGGAGAATTAACCACATACACAATTACAGAATCGCGTTTTCTGCAACCTTGCGAGTCAGCCGCTTCTACATAATATGTATTTGTGTTGGCTGGAAAAGCTAATGGGTTTTCGATAGTAGTTGAGCTCAAAGTATTATCAGTTGCCCAGATAAACGAAGTAACATTTGAACTCAAGGTTAAATTCAACTGTGTAGTATCTCCAAAATAAATGGTATCTGGATTTGCGGTTGCATTTAAAGTTATGCCCCCCGAAAGAACATCTATTCGGATTGAATCGCTGAACACACAACCTATTTGGTTAACTACCGAAACAATATAGGTAGTAGTTTGCGATGGACTTACCAGTGGAGTTGCAGTGCTAGCACCTGCTATAATTTGTGAAGTTGGCTGCCAGCTATACGTTAATTGTTGATTAGGCTGTGAATTGGTAACCGAAAGTTGAAGCGTATCGCCACCGCACAAAACATCGCTGCCGCCAAGCGAAAGAGCATCGTCAAATACAATAACAGTTTGAACAAAAGTATCGGTACACACACCGTTTGATAGCAATAGTTGGTAGGTAATAGATTGTGTTGGAGAAGCAAATGGATTGGAAACATTGGTTTCGCTTAAGCTGCTTGCAGGGCTCCAGGTATAGGTAACTGCCGAATCGTTGCTTGGAGGCAATCCAATTTGAATGCTTCGGGCAGAGCAAATAGTTACAGTAGGAATGGTATCTGTTCCTCCGCTGGATAATACTAATAACTGTTGCTGCGTGGTATCGCTAAAGTTACAAGTGCCCGGGTCGGTAACAATAAGTGTTACTGTATAAATGCCCGACTGAACAAAAGTGTGTTGTGGGTTTTGCTGGGTAGAAGAACCACCGTCACCAAAAGTCCAATTGTAGGAAGCTCCACCGCTGGCGGTGCTGGTATTATTTATTGTAGTTGTAATTCCTGCACATGCTGTATTCAAATTAAAATCAGCAAGCACAATAGGCAAATTAAAATCGAACTTAAACACTCCGTTGTTACAATTAGGCGAGTTGTTTGTTGTAGAAGCTGCACCTGCTGTTGTAGGAAAATCGTCATTACTACCGCAACCGGCACAAACGCTTTGATACACTACACCGCCTCTGTCAAATCTTGATGTGCCGCCATCCACATGCTCCGCACTTATAGGTCCGCCAAAATAAGTAGCATAAGATAAAGCCGAAGCATCATCTTCAATTACCATTAAATAAAAATCGCTGTTATCGGTTGTGCTTTGATAGGCATCGCTTGTTACCGGTAAGTTTCCCGTACCTCCAAATCCATTTACGTTACCTCCCCAACCGGCTATATATACTTTGTTGCATAAATCAACTAAAAATGCAGTGGGCGAAATATCAGGAATGCCCGTTGGCTTACCCAGCGATGTACTCCATACAATTGTATCCAGTTCAAATCCAATTTTAGAAACAAACACGCCACCATTGGGTATGTTGTAAGCAGCGTTTTTTATATAAGAAGTGTCGCTTGATTCTGCCTGACCTAACAAAAACACTTCGTTGTTTCTGTTAGCTTCAATAAAAAATGCCTGGTCATAATCGGCATAGCCGTAGTAAGTAGATTGAAGAATTTGTTGTCCGCTTTTGCTGATGTGAGCTACAAATCCATCGCAATCTCCACCGGCATTTGTCTGTTGAATGGTTCCTGCTGTAACCGGAAAATTCACAGAGTGCGTTCCTCCGGAAATAAATAAATCATCATTTTGGTCGAGTGATACAGAATAGGCAGCATCATCATCGCTTCCTCCAATGTATGAGCTCCATATCAGGTTAGTAAGGTTGTTGTTCATTTTAATAATAACACCATCTAAAGTTCCACCACCGTATGTGGGTTGAAACGGAGTTCCTGCAATAGGAAAATTTGAAGAGCCGGTGCAGGTAACTACATAAACATTGTTTTGGTCATCAATGTCAATTTCTCCGCGTACCTGGTCGGCATAATTATAAAGTAGGAGAGGAGAAGTATTTAAACCATCGTTACCCGTACCGCCTATGTAAGTGGAAGCTAATAGTTGAGTGCCATCGCTGCTTATTCTTGAGACAATAATATCGCTGCCAAATTCGTAATGCACACCTAAGCCGTTAAACGGAGTTGGGTCCGGTCCTCCATTGTAAGTTTGGTCGTAAGCATTAGCCGTAACCGGAAAATTATTAGACGAGGTAGTGCCGAAAATAAAAAGCTCATCGTTACCATTTACTATCAATGAATGAGGCAATTCATCGGCAACACCGCCAAGATAGGTAGAGTAGATTCTTGTAGTGCCGTCTGCCGAATATTTTGTAATACCTATATCCGTTCCACTTAAAGTTCCTGCACCGGTTCCGCCTGCCCAGGTTGTTTGATAAGCACCTAACGAAACCGGATAACCACCTAAAGGCTCGTTGATAAAAACACTACCCGCGGCATAGGCATTTTTACGGCTATCGTAGGTGGCACTGTAGCCAAAATTGTCGGCAAAAGAACCACTGAAAGTGCTGAAGATAAGCGTGGGGTCAATGACTAATTCATACTGCTTGTTATAGCCCTTAGGGAAAGCAAACGAAACATCGTTGCCGGTAAGTTCATAAACACATTCTACTTCTTTCTTTATCCCATTTATAATTTGGTAGGCATACGGAGGCTGCTCAACAGCTTTGCCCAGCGAAGTGGTAAGGTGCAATGCTTTATTTATAAGTTGAATATTGTCAACTCCTTTATAGTTCAGTTTTATTTGCGAAGCATCGCTACCTGCTTTGACAACAAAGTCATACTTCAAATTTGCCTCCTTTGAATAAAGATTTAAAGAAATGCCTTTATAAACTTCGGAATACATGACCTCATAAAATCCTTGCACACGCGATGCCCATTTAGTGCGGTCTTTCCCAATAAAGTAGTTGAAATATTCTTTCGTAACATCATTACCTTTTATGTTGCTACTGACAATAGCATTTTTGAAAGTAACACGGAAAGCATGACAGTGAAATGTTTTATCAAAATCAGGCTTATATAAATGCTGATGATGCTGATCGCCTCGTATGCGTTTTAAATCATCAAGCGAGAATAGATTGTAGGTAATAGCATTTTTTTCGAGCAGAATGTTCCCGCCCTTCATATCTGCATTGAAAAGAACTCGGTTATTCCATTGTCCTTTGTTCTGCTTAAAAATTAGCTGACTGCAATTAGCACAAGCACCCCCAGCAAACGAATGGGCTACAACCAGGACAAAAAGAAAGAGTGTAAATAGTTTCTTCATCAAATACTGTTTCTCAAAGAAAGAAAAAGTATTCTGATAAACGAATAACAGTTGCAGAGTGAATTATTCTTTGATGCCTTCTTCTTCAGCTACATCCGTACCTTCTTCTGTGGCAGGAAGGTCAGATACTATTTCAGGAACTTCACCTACCGTGTTATCATCCGGTTGCGGAAGAACATCTTTTAGTTTAGGAAGTTCGGCAGTAGAGTTAATGCCAAAGTAATCGAGGAAGGTTTGTGTTACTTTATAAAGAATAGGCTTGCCGGGGGCGTTTTCTAAACGACCGCAAATTTCTATTAATTCTTTTTCCAATAATTTCTCTACCGAATAGTTGCAATCTACTCCGCGTATCTTCTCGCATTCTACTTTAGTAATAGGTCCGCGATAAGCGATGATGGAAAGAGTTTCCAATGCCGCAGTAGAAAGCCGCTTCTTTTCTTTCTGACCTATAAAAGCCGCTACCGTATTATGATACTCGGCTTTGGTAAAGAACTGATACCCGCCACCAATTACACGCAGTTCAAACGCATAAATATCACTCTTAAATTTTTCCTGTAAATCGTTAAGGATAGATTCCACCACTTGCGAATCAAGCGCAGTGCCCGGGAAGGCCTTATTCATAGCACCAATAATATCGGCAACCGTAACGGCAGTTTCGCTGCTGAAAACCAGTGCTTCTATATGTTGGTGTAAGTTG
>CAMBIM010000145.1 GCA_945867505.1 Chitinophaga pinensis | reverse complement strand
AGCATTTAAAGAGTAACCATTTTTTAGAAGACTTGACTGGTTACGATACTACGGTGCTTCAAATATTCTCAACCAAGGTTATACAAATGATTAAGAGTGGCGAGGCCGGTTGGGAAGAAATGGTACCCGACACCGTTGCTGATATTATTAAAGAGAATTGCCTCTTCGATTACCCTTGCGAGATTACACCTGCAAAATGAGTTCAGAGAAATTACGGTTAGATAAATACCTGTGGGCTATCCGCATGTTTAAAACGCGTACACAAGCCGCAGATGCTATTGATGCGCACAAAGTAAAATGTAGTGGTGCCGATGTAAAGCCTTCTAAACAAGTAGTGATAGGCGATGTATACGAAATAAAAACCGAAGCCCGAAAATGGGTAATAGAAGTAACCGCACTTTTAGATATACGTGTGCAATACTCCGAAGCTATACAACATTACACCGACCTTACTCCTGAAGAAGAATTAATAATGAAAGATAAACAAGTCTTTATTGATTACACTGGAAAGCGACAAAGCAAGCAAGGCAGACCAACCAAAAAGAACAGAAGAGAGTTAGATAATTTGAATGGATTGTAATGCTAATTACAATCAAAGTACTGGTAAGTATGATACCTGGTTTGTGTGTTCGGCTTTAGCCAGGTTTGAACAGTGCCGCTTAAATAAGCGTTATCGTCTAAGCGATGATTGTATTGTATACGAATGGTATCGTCTGTTGCCGGTGTAATAATGCGAAGGCTATCAAGTAGATTAGCAGATGGATTGCCTAACCAAGGGGTATAGGCAAGACTTAAATCATCTATCTTGGTTTTGTTTTCTGCTTTGTTATGGTAGAAAAAATACTTTTTAGTCAAAAAGCCACCAGCATAGTAACCGCCTGTTGCGGTATTACCACCATTATAAACTAACGAAAGAAAAGTAGTGCCAGAACCATTAACTGTAGTTTGTTTGGTCATTCTGCCTTCGGCATTGTATTCATAACTCAAGTTATCGGTGCCGGTAATGTTGCCATTAAAGCTGTAAGTGTTTTTAGTGCCTGATGTAACTGCACCATTGCCGTTCAACAAACCGTTAAAACTGGCTATCAGTATTCCTCCTTTATCATAACTAAATATGGTAATGTTATTGGCATCGTAAGCCAATGTGTCTTTAGAACCGTTACTATATTCAATGGTTTTTAGTTGACCACTTTCGTAATAAGTAAAAGTAGCTGGGTTAGGGGTGCTGCTGCCATCGCTCAAAAAATATTTACCCAACTTGCAGGTTTGTATATTCTTTTTGCAGGAAGAAAAAGCTGTAACCGCTAATGCGGTAATAAGAAATAGAAAGTATTTATTTTTCATCGCAAGTAGCTTTATTGCCTTTGTTAAAATAGTTTGGGTAAGTGGCTTCGCCCGGTTGGTTTACACAAAAATCGTAGTTATAAGAAGGTGAAGTAGCTGCGCAGGTAAAACCAATGGTGGTATCGTATGCGATGGCGGCATTGTATTCGGCAGTAGAGCTAAAACTATCTATACAATAGGTATTGGTAAACGTATTACTGCTAATGGTAATGGCGCAAAGGGTGCAGGCATTATAGCAATGGAAGCATTTTTTGCAACTTGAAATTGAAAGGGCAATAGCCAAAACAAAAAACGCAAGTAGTAATTTCTTCATGAAACAATTTTGTAGGGTAAAGATATAAAGGCAAATGATGTAAGCAATCTGCCCGATTTAGCTTTAAAGTAACTCATTTAACTTCAACACTTCATCTTCTCTAACGCCTCTGTCGGTTTGTTTTAGGCTGCAAAGTTCTACCGTTCTATCATGTTCGAAGAAGAGATAGTAGTTGTTGGCAATCGCTTCATCTAAAAACTTCTTTTTTTCATCAAGCGTAAGAAGCGGGCGGGTATCATAAGCCATTACATAAGGCAGGGGAATATGCGCCATGCTCGGGAAGAGGTCGGCACAATACGCAATGGTTTTGCCGCCAACTTTAATGAGTGGTGTAAACATACTTTCGGTATGTCCGCTTACGGTTCTTAAAGTAATGTTTGGGTTAATAGCCGTGCTTCCATCTTCAGCAAACTTTAATTGTCCGCTTTCCTGAATGGGCAGAATGTTTTCTTTAAGGAAAGAAGCCTTCTCTCTTTCGTTCGGTTTGGTTGCCCATTCCCAATGTTTCTCATTGCTCCAATAGGTTGCTTTTTCAAATGTCGAAACCAGGTTGCCATTCGTATTTCTTGTAATTGCTCCGCCACAATGATCGAAGTGTAAGTGGGAGAGAAGCACATCGGTTACATCATCAAAACTATAACCTAAAGCTTTAATAGATTTTTCTAAAGAAGCATCGCCATGAGGTTCGTATCGGCTGAAGAATTTTTCATCTTGCTTATTGCCAAGTCCGGTATCAATTAAGATGAGTTGTTTGCCATCTTCAATCAACATACAACGCATACTCCAGGTACACATGTTATTGGCATCGGGTGGGTTTAGTTTATGCCACATAGTCTTAGGCACTACGCCAAACATGGCACCCCCATCTAATTTAAAGTAACCGGTATCTATGGTGTGAAGTTTCATTTAAAGTTTCTCTTTCAACTCTAACATCTTCAAAGCAGCCACCGCACATTCCACTCCTTTGTTGCCGTGCTTGCCACCGGCACGGTCTTTTGCCTGTTGCAAGGTGTTGGGAGTAACTACACCAAACAAGAAAGGTGCTTTTGTTTGTAAGCTTAAATTCATTAAGGCTTGCGATACAGCATTGTTGATGTAAATATCATGGTCGGTATCGCCTTTAATTACGCAACCCAGCGCAAGCACTGCATCGGCCTTCTTCTTTTCATATAACCACTTAGCCGCTAAAGGCAATTCGTAAGCACCGGGAACAAGTTCTACAAATATGTTCTTCTCTTTTACTCCGTACTTCTTTAACGTTTCAATTGCTCCATCGCGCAGAGCAAAGGTGATAGCTTCGTTATATTCTGAAACTGCGATAGCAATTTTGTATTTAGAAGCAGCGGCAGTTGTAACTGCTTTGTGTTCTGAAAGGTTTTTGTTTTTGGCAGACATACTTGGAGTTAATGATTAGACAAAAAAAGAGGGAAACTTTATTTCCCTCTTTCAAATTTATTGTGCTGTTACTCTAGCAATGTATTTTTCAATATCGCGGGCTTCATCGCTGTTAGGATAGTTATCGCGAACTTTTTCGTAAAGTTTCTTGGCTTCATCATTCTTCTTTTCGTGCTCATTGGCTAAACCGGCTTTGAAAAGGAAGTAAGGAGTGTAAGCCTGATTATCTGAATAGTTAGCGGCTTTGTCATAATACTTAAGGGCATCGCCAAAGTTGCCGAGTTCAGCATAAGCATCTCCTAAGTCTGAAAGATGAATGGCGCCAACAATAGGGTCGTTAGGGCTGCACTTGTCTAGGTATTTTTTAGCCTCATCAAACTTCTTTAAGTGTAAGCAGCAAACACCTGCGCAGTAACTTGCCAGTTTTCCGGTTCTTGTCATTCCGTAATCGTTAGCTATTTGTGCATAGCCTTTGTAAGGGGTAGCACCGTTAGGGTTTCCGTTAAGGGCAAGAGCAAAAGAATCTTTACCAAAAGCAAAATCTGCCATGTAAATAGCCTTTTGTGCCTTTAGGTTTTGACCCGGAAAATAAACGGCAAATGCATATACCAGCGCACCTATCAATACTACTGCTACACCGCCACCTATCATTACTTTTTGCTGATTATCGTCAACAAACTGTTGTAGTTTTCCTAGTCCGCCTTCAATGCTGTCTGTTACGTTTTCTAATTGGTCTGCCATTATTTGTTTTTTAAAAATGAAGTGCGAATATAAAAGGATTGTTTATTCTGTCAAGAAGGGGTAATCTGCCTGTGTATAAATGTCTTTATACAACTCGCTATCATCGGGGTAAGGCGAGTTTTCGGCAAAGGTTACGCAGTCTTCTATTTCTTTTTCTATGCGGGCAATAATCTCATCTATTTCTTTTTGCGTGGCATATTTCTTCTTCAAAATGGTATCCAGCGTTGTTTCAATAGGGTCCAATTTTTTGTAAGACTCTACTTCGTCTTTAGTGCGATACTTTTGCGGGTCGCTCATGCTGTGCCCTTTGTAACGATATGTACACATTTCTAAAAAAGTAGGTCCTTCGCCTTCGCGCGCGCGGTCTGCGGCACGCTCTACGGCATCGTGCACTGGTTCGCATTTCATAGCATCTACACTTTCGCTGGGCATATCATACGCTTCGCCTAAAGTTGAAATCTTGGTTACGTTAGATGTTCTACCTACAGATGTTCCCATAGCGTAACCGTTGTTTTCGCAAACAAAAATTACGGGTAGTTTCCAAGTCATAGCCATGTTGAATACTTCATGCAGTATTCCCTGACGCGCGGCACCATCTCCAAAATAACAGATGGTTACATTGTCTTTGCCATTGTATTGGTCGGCAAAGGCAATACCTGCACCTAAGCCAATTTGTGCGCCAACAATACCGTGTCCGCCAAAAAAATCATGCTCTTTACTGAAGAAGTGCATAGAGCCTCCCTTGCCTTTGGTGCAACCGGTTACTTTGCCAAACAGTTCGGCCATGGCCTCGTTGCAGGTAATGCCTTTGGCAAGGCCCAAGCCATGGTCGCGGTAGGCGGTAATCATTCTATCATCGGCACGTAACGCACTCATTGTGCCCGCTGCCACAGCTTCTTGCCCAATGTATAAATGGCAGAATCCGCGTATCTTTTGTTCTCCGTATAACATGCCTGCGCGCTCCTCAAATCTGCGCAGCCTTAGCATTAGTTCGTACCAATATAAATAGGTCTGTTTGGTTATTTTCGCCATCTTTTACAGTTAGTTGATTAGCAAGAATAGCAAATGTTTCTCACCAAAATAACACTTCTTAATTTCAAGAATCACGAGTCGCTATCCATCAACTTCAATAAGAAGATTAACTGCTTTATTGGCAACAACGGTGTGGGCAAAACCAATATTGTAGATGCTGTTTATTATCTGTGCCTGACCAAAAGTTATTTCAACAGTGTAGACCAGCAGAACATTTTGTTTGGTAAAGATTTTTTGAGGTTAGAGGGAAGGTTTAAGAAAACTATCACCGAAAACGAACACACCAGCACGGGTGCGTTTGAACTGGTTTATAAACTGCCTACTAACAAGCGCAAAGAGCTTTTGATAAACGATGTAGCCGTAACTAAGTTGAGCGACCACATCGGCAATTTTCCCTGCATTATTATTTCGCCTGACGATAGCCAGCTGATACTGGGCAGCAGCGAGGAGCGGAGGAAGTTTTTGGATGGAACTATATCGCAAATCAATCATGAATATTTAGAGTGGCTGATTACTTATAATAAAGTATTGGCGCAGCGCAATGCCGCGTTAAAGCGTTTTGCGGAAACCAAAAAGACGGACAAGCAGTTGTTAGAAACTTACGATAGTCACCTCATTCCTTTAGGTAATAAAATATACGAAGCCCGCAAGGTGGTGATGCAAAAACTGCAACCCATCTTTCAAAAATTTTATAAGGATATAAGTTTAGAGCGCGAGCCGGTAAGTTTCAGCTACTACTCGCAGCTAAACGAAAAGCCTTTTGATGTTTTGCTGGAAGGAAGCCTGAACCGCGATGTAATGCTGCAGCGCACCGATGTGGGCATACATAAAGATGATATGGAATTCTTCCTCGGTGCCAACAAAATGAAGAAGTTTGGCTCGCAGGGGCAGCAGAAGAGTTTTATTATTTCTATGAAGTTTGCGCAGTATGAATTAATTGCGCACAGTAAACAGTTTAAACCCGTGCTGCTGATTGATGATATTTTTGATAAGTTGGATAACGACCGTAGCCAAAAACTAATTGCACTTATTGCCTCGCCTAACTTCGGGCAAATATTTTTGACCGATACTGATGATGCCCACATTCGCGAAACCTTAAAAGGCAGAGAAGATTTGTTTGAGGTAATTAGCGTGTAATCAGAACCGCTGTTTCATAGCCTGTTGCACCCAATCTTTTTTGGAAAACTGCTTGGCTTTAAAGTTCAGGAAGAAGTTAGGTAAGAAACGCTTTACGTGAAACACCAGTTTTGCCTGCCAAGGGTGCAGCACATAAAATTCGCCTTTACCCGCTTGTGTTAAAATATAATCGGCAATATCATCGGGCGAAAACTTGGCGCGCTGAATAATAGTCTGCCCAATCTTAGCCGAGTTTTCATCGCCCTTATGGTGCTGCATAATATTGCTGCGGAAAAATGTAGGGCAAACCACACTGGCATCTACCCCAAAACCTTTGGCCTCGGCATAAATTGTTTCCATCAGCGAAATAACAGCCGCCTTGGTTACATTATACATACCCATGTTGGGCATGTTAGCCAAACCCGCTGCGCTGGCAATAGAAATGATGTGCCCGCTACCCTGCTTTTTCAGCAGCGGCAATGCGTAATGCGACCCATAAATAACCGCCATTTGGTTAATGCCGGTTATCCAATCCCAATGCGCCAGGTCGTATTCGCCCACCAAACCGCCATCGCCCACACCGGCATTATTTATCAGCAAATCCAATCCACCGGCTTTGGCAATAAAATCGTCAAAGGCAGTTTTGTAATCATCTTTTTTAGAAACATCGAACTTATAAGTCAATGCTTTACCACCGGCATCTTCAATCAGCTTTTTAGATTCAGCCAATGCTTCTTCTTTAATGTCGGTAATACCAACCGTCCAGCCATCTTTAGCCAAAGCCAAACTTAAGGCACGGCCCAAGCCGCCACCGCCACCGGTTATAAATGCTCTCTTCTT
>CAMBIM010000144.1 GCA_945867505.1 Chitinophaga pinensis | reverse complement strand
TGAATTTTCATCGGGGGTTTTTGTGCCCTAATTTTATTCCTCATTTTTCACTCCTGCCCTTACCACCACATCGGCTAATCCCGGATTGGTAATTTGCAGGTTGGGCAACATCAGGACTATACCCAGTGCCGAAGCAGGACCTTTAAAGGTTTCGCCCGATGGCAGCATAAAACCGGCTACGCACGGGCTGGCTGGCATACCGGTGGTGCAGATAACCACACCGCCACCGGGGGTTACCACCCGTATGTACAACTCTGTATCAGGTGGAATAGGGTTTGCCCCTACAGGAATAATAACCGAGCCGCCACCGGGTATGGTATAGTTATTTACCTCGTAATCCTCAGTGCCGCTGTTGCCGCCCGAATCGTCAATCATGCGCGCGGTTAGGTACTGGCTAAATAAGTTCGGGTTATTAAATTCCACTACTTCCATATAGCCGTCAAGGGTATTTTTCAATAGGTCGGTTATCTGTACCATGTAGCGGTCCACATCTTCGCCAGCGGCTTTGTTTACACCTTCTTCCTTTCTGCCAATAGGCTCTAAAGCCTGCCAGGCATTGTTCAGAGTTTCCAGCGCATCTACCTGCGCACCTGCAACACCGTAAGGAACCAACAGGGCTTTAACAGGCAATGCCAAATCTAGCACCTGGTCGGTTTTCATATACAGTTCGGCATCGCGAAACTTGTCAATTTCTGAATTAGTAAAATCAATAATGGTTTTGCTTTTAATATCGGGGTTGGCAATAAAGTAGCCCACCAGTGCCGCCTTTATCAGTTTAAAATTGGCAATTTGCTCCTTGCGGTGCGTGTTTTTGGCCAGTGTAAAACCGGTAATGTCGCGCGTGGAGGTACTATCGGCCTGGGCAATAAGGTTAATAAACGAGTTAAGCACCGTGCGGGTGGTGGCAATAGCGGGATTGTAGGCTAAATCGCCAGCATTGCCGGTTAAAAATAAATCAACTTTCAGATACATGCCGTAGTGGTCTTCTTGTGCGCTGTTCATGGTAGTATGTTTTTAAGTTATTAAATAATTGAACCCAAAAATAGAGCGGCAGGCGGCTATCAAATTATTTTGGATGGGCGATTTTTGCACAAGGCTTTTTAGCGCGTTTCGGCATTTTTAGAGCGCGTTTGCGCATCTTTTGGGCGCGTTTAAAAACCTTTATAGCGCACCGCACCATCTTATGAGCGCATCGCATCACTTTTCGGGCGCATCGCGCAATTTTTTAAGCGCGTTTCGAAACTCTTGCAGCGCGTTTCAGCATGTTTATAGTGCTTTTCGAAAGTGTTTTAAATGTTAAAACTGCTGCTTAAATTAGTACGCCCAACCGAACGCCCGCTGCCGGAAAATAAATGATGTGTAAGGGTTCGGAAATATTTCTAACAAAAACATACATACCATGATTCGATTCAGAATTAGAGAGCTGATGGAGGAAAGAGGAATGAAGAAACCAAGAATTAAACCGTTTGTGCAGCGCGGCATATCGTTCGATATAATGAAACGGTATTTGAATGGCACGAAAGAAGACATGGGGCGAGACCACATGGAAATATTCTGCTCCGTGCTGCGCTGCACCCCTAACGATTTGCATGAGTGGGTGCCGGACCCCAATAACCCGTTGGACGAACACCACCCTTTGCACCAGCTAAAACCGCGCGAGCATTTTAATGTAGAAGAAGAACTTAAAAACCTTACCCCCGGTGAAATAAGAGAGCTGTTTGAAAAAAGAAAGAAGAATCAGGATGAGGGTAAGAAGTGAAGCGCAGGAGTGCGCGCGCGTTTAGTTTTGTTGGTTAGATTTGAAGAACATAGTTGTTGGTGACGCAGCGCAAAGCCGATGCTAAAACACCAACAAGGGCAGAAATACAAACAGCCGTGAGCCGTAGCCATCTATAAACGGACAAGTTTTTTTATCACATTGCTTTTAGATGAACTAATGCGCAACAGATAAACTCCGTGAGAGCCATCAAGAGTTATTTGTGAGGGGCTGCTATTTATCACCGAGCGAAAAACAATTCTCCCATCTGCATCAAATATCTCAATCGAGCCTCCCATTAAATTATTACCAACCGACAACTGCCAATTATTTTGCGATGGATTTGGGAATACACTCACTACATCTTCAGTCAAATTATTAATGCCGGAAATAATTAAAGGGTTTGAAGTAGCTGTGCATCCATTGCTGTCGGTAACCTGCACAGTATAGCTGCCGCCTTGAGTAACTATATAAATATTTGAAGTGGCATTGTTGATGGCGCTGCCGTTTAAATACCATTGTTGAGTTACTGCGCTGTAAACACTAAGTGTATCTCCATTTACACTGATTGAAACAGGCGGCAACGGATAAACCGTAATTGCAAGGTGGTTACTCTCTGCTGTGCAGCTATTATTATCAGTAACAGTTACATAATAGTTCCCTGCTAATTGTGCTTTTATGCAAGCAGTTGTTTCGCCCGTATTCCACAGGTAAGTTGCATAACCTGAAGGCGCACAAACTTGTGTGCTATCGCCAGAGCAAAAAATGTTTTGGGTAGTGTTTAAAACAGGCGGTGATAAATTACATGGGCTGCAAGAAGGCACAGAAGACGATAGCTCTGCTAATGTATAAAGCCGTACGTCATCCAAAACAAGTTCTGTGCATGTAGCACATATATGACCCCAGTTTGTAAACTTAATAGTATGAGAAGTAGATGTTGCCTTAAACTCAATAATATAGCGTGAGCCAATTCCTGTAATAGCTAGGGTTGGTTTACATCTGAATATAGTATCACCAAATCCAATATCTACTCCAAATAATCCGCTATTTGGATACGCAGTCCCCCCAACTTCACCACCTGCCCAAAACTCTAATATATATGTATCTCCAATTGACAAACCATTTACGGTTTGTCTCAAACTTAATCCGGCAGCACCGCCATATGCTGCGCCATTCAATGGATAGCCAATTGGAATACCAGAGACCGTACAAAGAACATCACTTAAACAAGCAGTATCACCATACGTAGGTGAACAAGGATTGCAGAAACCATTACCAAAATAAACTCTTTTATCCCCCTCAGCAGCGAATGATTGAGTGTTATCGTAGAGAAAAGAATATGTTGCGGTTCCTCCTCCAGTGCATATCCAATCAGTAATATCACAGGAATACATAGTGGAGCTAGGGCAAAATATATCATTATTATCTCCCTCTGTACAAGTGCTATTCTCAAAGCCTCCATTCAACAAAAGATTATTAACTCCCGTGCTAATTGAATCGTTTTGGTCATAGCAGTAAATACATATTATCTGAGCTTTGCTGGCTATAGGTATCAGTATGAAAAAGAACAAGAAAAGAGTAACGAAAGCTTTCATAATTTTTAATTGCTTGGTGAAAGTAAGGAAATTACAATGTCCGCCACCAACCTACAAATACATCCAAGCAAATGCACTCCCATTTTGTTTTGCTCTGCTTATTTCTTCTTCGCAGGGTCTTCCGGCTCTGCGGAGACCTTGCGGCAATGTGTAGTTCACTCGCGCAGGGTCGCGAGGCGCAGACCCTGCGGGGAATAATGACAAGAATAAAACCAGCCGCTAACAACGGTAGCTGTTGCACAACTCTCAATTAAACGGAGTAAAAAGAGGACTCTTCGCTAGTGAAACGCAAACTCACTTCTTCCCTCGGCAATTATCGCTGCAATACTTTACTTCCGCCCAAACCTTTTCCCATTTTTTGCGCCAGCTAAAAGGGCGGTTGCAAACCACACATATTTTTTGCGGCAGGTTTTGCTTTTTAATAGCCTTCATTACTCCTGTTTACCGCTTACTTATTTTATTATGCGTAATGGTTTTTTGCATACGGCTTTTAAAGCGGCTTATTTCGTGGTTTCTTTTCTTCAAATGTTTTTGGCTTACCCCGCTGTTTACCCGCTTGCGCCACAGGTTAAAGCTGCTGCGTTTTAGTTGGCTGCGCATCAGCGCAATGGTGGCGGCCTCGCTTAAGCCAAACTGAAATTGAATAGCCTCAAATGGCGTGCGGTCTTACCAAGCCATTTCTATTATTCGGTCGGTTTCGCGGTCGGTTAAGGTTAGTGTGTGGCGCATGTGCCGCTATACTTTCAGGGTAGATAATCCGCCATCTACATGAAAAATTTGCCCCGTTATCCAACTGGCATTATCACTTAAAAGAAAAGCAGCCATGTGAGCTACATCTTGCGGTGTTCCAATCTTTTTTAGCGGATGCCGCTGTGCGTTGGCTTCTCTTTTTTCGGGCGTGGTTAACAGCGCGGCACTTAAAGGTGTATCCGTCAGAGATGGCGCAATGCAGTTCACTCTTACCTTAGGGGACAACTCGGCCGCCAGGGCTTTGGTCAAACCTTCTACCGCACCTTTGGAAGCCGCTACTTGGGTATGAAAATTTAAACCCAACTGTGCCGCCACCGTAGAAAACAAAACCACCGAAGCTTGCTCTGCTGCCTTTAACTTAGGCAGAGTGGCCTGTAAAATTTTTATAGCCCCCACCACATTCAAATTATAATCCTGCAAAAAATCTTTGGGCTTTATGCGCGCAAACGGGCGCAGCGAAATACTACCCGGGCAATACACTAGGCCGTGTATTATTTCGGGCAGAAAGTTTAGCTCGGGATTATCCTCCATAACGTTTAGCGCATGGTAGCTAACCTCATCGTGATTAAACGAAGGTGCTGTTTTGTTGTAAGTAGCAAAAACCCGGTTTCCGGCATCCGCCATTTGCTTTACCAGCCCGGCACCTATGCCGGTAGAGCCGCCAATTATGAGTATGTTTTTCACGCTTTAATAACAAGAAAAACGGGGGAATGTTTTTTAATGCAAAAGACCTTCCGGGTTTTAAAAACCTGGAAGGTCCGCTAATACTTTTGTTTGACGCCTGACAACAACCTACCACTCGCAAGCCACCTTACCGGTGCTCTTGCGGCTTTCTAAATATTTATGGGCAGCGGCAATATCATCGGCTTTAAACAGTTTGCCTTCCTGCGGTTGAAACACCCCTTCTTCTACCAAACGCACTACGTTTTCTAAGCAGCGTTTAAGCACTTCGGGTTTGCCATCGGCAATGCGCAGCATGTTTACGCCTATCAGGCTTTTGCTCGCCATCATAAAAATGGCAGGGTGATAAATACCAAACTGCAACCCTTTGGCAATTTTAGAAAAGATGTTGGTGGCATCGGTCATCTGTGCGGCACCGTAACATACAATGCGTCCACCAGGGGCAAGTGCACGTATTCCCCTGCGCATAAAATCGGCACCTACGGCATCAAAAATCACATCTACCCCATCGCCTTTGGTGGTGGTTTCTATGTAATCTTCAAAGTCTTCTTTGCTGGTATCTATTACATGATGTGCCCCCATTTGTTTCAGCATTTCTATTTTAGAAAAACTGCCGGTGGTGGCAAAAATCTCGCACTTTTTGTATTTAGCGTATTGCATTAAAGCCGTGCCTACTCCGCCAGCGGCAGAGTGAATGAGCACACGGTCGCCTTCAAACAGGTTTACCACTTCTGCTGCGCAGTAATAAGCGGTGCAAAACTGGGTGGTAAGGGCAGTGGCTACGGGTATGCTCATCTTGTCGCTAATTTTGGCAGCAGCGCGCGCATCGGTCAACGCGAACTCGGCATAGCCGCCAAAGCGGGTAAGAGCAGTTACGCGGTCACCTTCAAACAAGTGGGTAACATTGCTACCTACGCGCTCTACCGTGCCTACCACATCGTAACCAATCAGGCTGGGCATTGGTGGAGCATCTTCATACATACCTTTGCGCGCCATTACATCGGCAAAGTTCAGCCCAAAGCCTTCTACCTTCACCAGCACCTCGCCCGGTTTGGGTACCGGCTTTGGTGTATCGCGAACTTCAAAAGCCTCTTCGGCATCTCCGTATTTTACAATATATATTCCTTTCATGGTATATGGTTTTGGTGTGAGCCAATCGGGTTTAAAAAAACCAATATAGAAACTATTGGCAGAAAAAACGAACCTTCGCCCACTATGGAATACACTGAGTTAGAAATACTTTACGAAGACAACCACATCATTGCCGTTAACAAACCCGCAGGTGTTTTAGTGCAGCCCGATAAAAAAGGCGATAAAGCATTAGAGCAATTGCTGAAAGAATACATAGCCCACAAATACAACAAACCGGGCGAAGTGTTCTTAGGGGTTTGCCATCGTATTGACAGGCCCGTAAGCGGAGTGGTTTTGTTTGCCCGCACCAGCAAGGCACTAGTGCGCATCAACGAAATGTTTCAAGCTAAAGAAATAAAGAAAACTTACTGGGTGGTAGTAGGCAACCGACCCGAAACTATTACGGGGCATTTAGTTCATTACTTAAAGAAGAATGAACAGAAAAATATTTCGCACGCTTACGATACAGAAGTAAAAGGAGCCTCGAAATGCGAACTGGATTATAAATGGCTGAAGAGTATTGATAATTACCATTTACTGGAAGTAAATCCGCTCACGGGTAGGCATCACCAAATTCGTTTGCAGCTTTCTAAAATTGGTTGCCCCATAAAAGGCGATGTAAAATACGGAGCGCGCAGAGGCAATGGCGATGGCAGTATCCACTTGCACGCCCGCAAAGCCGAGTTTATACATCCGGTAAAAAAGGAGAAGATTATAATTACCGCACCTGTGCCTAACGAAGTGGTTTGGAAAGCATTTTCTATGTAACACCTTTTGCCGCTTCAAAATTTCGTTTACATTTATGAGCAATAAAATTGAATTTGTATGAAGAAGAATAAACCCATTGCCGGCTACCATTTGCTAATGATTCTTTCTGCTGTTGACGGAAAGTT
>CAMBIM010000143.1 GCA_945867505.1 Chitinophaga pinensis | reverse complement strand
AGCATTGGTAGTTACTATGGCTCGCACGATGGCAATGACCTTACTTCAAGTTTGATAGATGCGCTTATCACTCAAAAGAACGGACGCGTATTAGTAGCAGCAGCGGGTAATGCAGGGCAAATTCCGCATCACCTTTCTTACATCATTCCTGCCGATTCTGCTTACACCTACTTTAAATACATTGCTGCCACACAAGATTTATACTTTGACTGGTGGGCAGATACAGCTGATTTTAAAAATGCTTTCTTTTCTATTGGCTGCAATACTTCGTTAGGGGTTGATTTAGGGCGAACTGCCTATCAAAACGTATCCATAGATTTTAACCCTGCACCCGGTGCAAGCGTTTATAAATCTATTACGCTTACCAGCTTGGGAACAGTAGAAATGCTAGCTACCTTAGACGATAATCGCTACCATGTGGAAGTAATTATAACGCCAAATAGCACCACTAACTTATGGCGTTTGCAAACAAAAGGTACAGGCACTTTCGATTTATGGGCAAGCGGTGCGCTTATCGGCACTTCGGATATGACCAGCACTGTAAACTCGGTGTTTATTACCGACCCAGCCTATCGCCATCCGGACTTAGCTAAAACGATGGTAAGCAGTTGGCAAAACAGCGATAAGGTAATTACTGTAGGTAACTACTCTAACCGCGCCAGTTATATTGATAGAGACGGCAACACGGTTAACCTTTTGCAATCTCCGTACTTTGAGGTGGTAGGGCAACGGTTTGGCACTTCAAGTTTTGGACCAACGCGCGATAATCGTTTAAAGCCCGATGTAATGGCAACCGGTAGCACTACTATCTGCACCGGTGATGCTAATTTTATTGCGCTGGCTACCGCACCCAATAATAGAGTTAAAGTTTCTATCACCTTAAAGCACATTCGCAATGGCGGAACTTCTATGGCATCGCCAATTGTGGCGGGTATTGTGGCGCAGTATTTACAAAAATATCCTCATGCTTCTTACAGCGAAATTAAGCAGGCTTTAATCTGCACCGCCAAGTCCGATGCGTTTACCGGCACTACTCCAAACAATGAATACGGCAACGGTAAAGTAGATGGCTTTGCTGCTATTGCACATTCTTGTATTGTGTACGGCACCAGCGATACGGCTTGTGTAAATTATAATCCTGCTGCCAACACCGACACCGGTTGCGTAGCAAAAGTTTATGGGGTAATGGACACCGGTTGCGTCAACTACAATCCATTGGCTAACGTAAGCGGAGGCGTATGTGTGCCTAAGATTTATGGCATCACCGATACCGCTTGTTTGAACTACAACCCGAATGCTAACATTAGCCGTGGCGTATGTGTTCCCAAAGTTTACGGCATAATGGATACTGCCTGTTTAAACTATAATGCCAGCGCCAATGTTAGCGGGGGCATTTGTATACCTAAAATTTATGGTATTACAGATACGGCTTGCCTAAATTACAATCCGAATGCCAATGTGAGCAGCGGTGTATGCATTCCTAAAGTTTACGGAATTACCGATACAGCATGTTTGAACTATAATGCCAATGCCAATGTTAGTGGTGGAATTTGTATACCTAAGGTTTATGGAGTTACAGATACAGCTTGTGTAAATTACAATCCGAATGCTAATGTTAGCAGCGGTGTGTGCGTTCCTAAAGTTTACGGTGTTACCGATACTGCTTGCTTTAACTATAACCCGAACGCAAATACCGATAACGGTGCCTGCGTAGCTAAAGTTTATGGTGTAATGGATACCTCGTGTATTAACTACAACGCTAGTGCAAACATTAGCGGGGGAACTTGTGTAGCCAAAGTTTACGGTGTTACCGATACCACTTGCCTTAACTACAACCCGAATGCAAATACAGATAACGGCTCTTGCGTGCAGAAAATTTATGGAGTTACTGATACGGCTTGCCTCAATTACAACCCTAATGCAAACGTTAGCGGTGGAACTTGTGATGCAAAAGTTTACGGCATAACAGATACTGCTTGCAGTAACTACAATCAATCGGCAAATGTGAGTGGAGGAATATGTATTGCATTATCGCTTACAGATGTGGGAGCAGATAGAGTTTCCGTTCAGGTATTGCCTAACCCGTTCTCTAACCAGACTACATTTGTTATAAATGGTTTGCCGTTCCGTAAAGGAAGCATAAGAATCTATAACCAATTAGGAGCTTTGGTAGATGAAATAGCTTTAACAGAAGGGAAGTATCAATACACATACTTCAATAATAAATTAGCTAAAGCAGTTTATAACTACGCGCTACAGGCAGATGGTAAAAACATAAAAGCCGGTAAGTTGGCAGTGGAATAAACCCTTACAACAGGAGGTTTACAGAGATGCCATCGCTTTGAGCGATGGCATCTCTATTTTAGCACGCAATTTTATCTACTCTGTTCTGGTGCCTTCCGCCTTCAAAAGCGGCTTCTAAAAAAGCAGTTACACATTCTTTAGCTACCTCAAGCGAAATAAACCGCGCAGGCAAACACAAAACATTAGCATTGTTATGTTGACGTGTAAGTTTAGCCAACTCAACTGCCCAGGCAATCCCGGCACGTATGCCTTGATGTTTGTTGGCTGTCATAGCTACCCCATTGGCACTACCGCAAATTAAAATACCAAAATCAAATTCACCTTTCTCTACACCGCTTGCTACCGGATGTACAAAGTCGGGATAGTCAACGCTATCCTCAGTAAAAGGACCGAAATCCTTTGTGCTGTGATTTTGTTCTGCCAAAAACTTCAGCAGTTCTGTTTTGTATTCGTAGCCGGCATGGTCGCCACCAATTGCAATTTTCATGGGTATAATGGGTTTGATAATTCTGTATTGCTACTTAATCAATTTTTACATGGCTCCAGTTTTCGCCAGTTTTAATACGGTGAAGTTGCATTTCTGAAATGCCGAATTGCTTGGCAATAATGCTTAAACGCGTTTTACGGTTAGGGTCAAACAGCATTCTTTTTATGCGGATAATATCGGTTGACGTAAGCTTTTGCCCAACCTGCCTCGGTGCGTGCAACTTTACCTGGCTTTCCTGCACTGCTGGCGATTTTTTCCAACGTTCCCACCACTCTGCTTTGGTTACCCACTGCAAATTAGCAGGGTAATTATTGATTTTGTTTCGGTCTTTGTGAACAACATAAAGTTGGTCCTCGGTAGGCGGGGCTAAAAAATGTTCTGCCACTAATTTGTGTACCAGTATGGTCAAATTCTTTTTGCCGCCAAAAGGTTTTAATGATAGCACACGGTAGCCCTCTATCGTTGATTTTGCAACTTCCTGACCTTCTTCAATATTGTCTGTGTAAGATATAACGCGTCCAAAATCTGTAACTGCATATTTTCTTTTCAACTGCATTTCTGCAAGCCTTTCAATCGGCTTCCATTTTTCAAATGGTTTTAAAACTGACATATTGTTTTGTTTTAGTTGTAACAAATTTAATACATGTCTTTTTCTTTATTTAGTTCACCCGTGCTTACAAATCATATCAACTCGCCAAATTACATAGCAGAAACAATTCCCTCTCTTTCTCTGCGCTTGTCGTTTCTTGCTGCTATAAAAATACTCAATTCGTATAAAATATAAATAGGCACGGCTACTAAACATTGGGTAAACACATCGGGCGATGGGGTAATAATGCCGGCAAGAATCAGAATAACTACAATAGCATATCTGCGAACGCCACGCATTGTTTTAGCACCAAGAATGCCAAACCGAGATAGAAAATAAACTACCATGGGCAGTTCAAATACTGCTCCAATGGCAAGTAGCATTACGGTAAAAAAGTCAATGTAATTATCAATAGTAAAGCTGTTTTTAATTTTCGAGCTGATGGTGAAATTGACAGCAAAGTTTACAGAGAAAGGAATGATAACAAAGTAGCAAAACGTAACGCCCACAAAAAAGAAAAACGAGCAGGCAAGAATAATAAGCGAAGTTTTTTTCTGCTGTGTTTCGCTTAGTGCAGGTGCAATAAATCGCCATAATTCAAAAACGATATAGGGAAAGGCAAGCACAAATCCGATAATGAGCGAATACTGAAACAGCAAAGTAATTTGTCCGAACATGGCAAGGTTTTGCAACTCAAGCGGAATGTCTTTATCAATACAAATACCACCATTTAGATTATACTTTTGAGTTAAGTAGCAGAGTAATTTATAAGTGGGAAAATCTTTGGAGCAAATGCCGAGAATAATTTTGTCGAAAACAAAATCATAGAAGACACCCACAAAGGAAGCGCATAGCACAACGGCAATAACCGACCGAATCAAATGCCAACGCAATGCTTCAACATGGTCAAAAAAACCCATTTCCGCCTCGGGGTTATCTCTTCTTTTAACTGCCATGCCGCGAATGTAGAAAAGTAATGCTACTGCCTCCAGCTGCTATTGAATTTTGCTGTCGCGCTTAGTTCGTTCCGTTCAAAATATTCATAATGCCCTTCATATCCGGCTCCAGCACAATATCGATTCTGCGGTTTTTGCTTCTTCCTTCAGGGTTATCGTTGCTCTCAACAGGGAAATACTGACCGCGCCCGGCAGGTGTTACTCGCTTGGCATCCAGTTTATTTTCGTCTACCAAAAGTTTTGTAACGCTGCTTGCGCGCATTACACTTAAATCCCAATTGCTGTTTACGGGCCCGGAGGTAGAAGATATGTAAGGTTTATTATCCGTATGTCCTTCTACCATAATAGATATATCGGGCTGCTTGTTCAATACTTCAGCAATCTTTTTCAAGGCATCTTTTCCTCTAGGCTCAACAGCATAACTTCCAGAAGTGAAAAGAAGTTTATCACTAAGTGCCACATAAATTTTTCCATCTTTTTCATATACGGTCAAGTCGCCTGCATTAAACCCTTTCAAGGCCTCTAACATTTTATTCTTCAACGCCTGTACCGCAGAATCTTTGCGCGCAATCAGGCTTTCCATTTCGCGCAGCTTGGCATCGCGATCGTTTAGCTCTCTTCCCAGTTTATCTAACTCTGCGGCTTTTGCAATTAGCTCCTTTTCTTTTTCAGCTAACTGTCTCATCAACTTATCTTTTTCGGCAGCCGATGAATTGGTAATTTGGTCAAGTTGCTCTTTCACTTTTTGGCAAATAGCATCGCTTTCGTTTTTCAAGGCACTCAAACGTTTGTTCTTGTCTTCAAGCGAGGCATTCATGTCTTTCCACTTCTGAATTTCAGCACTTAGGTTGGCAATCTGTTTATTCAAATCGTCAATAGTGGCATTGGCGGCATTCAGTTTATCGTTGCAATCCTGTTTCTCGGCTTTGTATTTATCTGCCAGAGCAACCTGCTCATCAAATTTCTTTTTGCTCACCAAACAACTGGAAAGCGAAAGCACGGCAACAGCCATCATCATTAAATTCAAATTCTTCTTCATGGTATTTAGTTTGTGGCGAAAGTAGGCAAGCGAATACCGGTTAGCACATAACTACTCAACCACTTTTATGGGTACGTATGTTTTAGTAAACAAGCGTGAAATCAATATTATTATATTCGAGCCCTTAACAAACCCATTCGGATATGAAGTTTAAATTTTTACTATTCGTAACTCTTTTATTTGCGTTCCAACTTATTGCCATCAATTCGGTAAAGGCACAGACCAAAGAAGAATTACAGGAGCTGCTGAATTCGCCTTCTGCCACAAAAAAAATTAAGGAAAAGAAAAAGAAGAAAGCTCCCAAAGAGGATGTTGCTGAACCGGTTGTTGTAAAAGAACAACCGAAACCGGCTCCTAAACCGGAACCCGTGAAAGTGGAGCAAAAAAAGGAGGAACCTAAGCAGGAAGTAAAAACAGAGCCTGTTAAAGTTGAAGAGAAGAAGGATGAGCCAAAACAGGAAGTTAAGCCTGCACCGGTTGTAGTGGAGCAGAAGAAGGAAGAACCGAAAGCAGAACCAGCTAAAGTTGAAAAAAAGGAAGAACCCAAACCGGCAACTAAAACCGAGCCTGTAAAAACAGAAGTAAAAAAGGAGGAGCCAAAGCCAGCGGCTAAAACAGAACCCGCTAAAAAGGAAGAAGCTAAACCGGTGACTAAAACGGAACCAGTAAAAACCGAACCCAAAAAAGAAGAAGCAAAACCTATTGTTAAAACCGAACCTGCTAAGGTTGAAAAGAAGGAGGAGCCAAAACAGGCAGCCAAAACAGAACCTGTAAAAACAGAGATTAAGAAAGAAGAACCTAAGCCTGTAGTTCAACCGGAACCGGTGAAAGTGGAAAAGAAAGAGGAGCCTAAAACGGAACCTGTAAAGGAAGTGGTAAAGCAGGAAGTAGTAGTGGCAGAGCCCCGTTCAACAGAAATAAAAGCACAAAACGAGATAGTATCCACCAGCGGTGAAAAATTGAAAGAACTACCAAGCCCCGATAAGGTGGGCTTCGGTAAAAATAAAAAGCTGGGCAAGCAATTATTTGAGCGTGGAAGTATTTACAACGGGCTTAAATATTACGAAGCTGCTCTTGCTAAAAAGCCGAAGAAAACTTTCATCAATCAGCCATTGGCTGACGGTTATTTTTTAGTGCGCGATTATGCAGCGGCTAACAATTACTATAAAACCCTGGTTGATTTAGATTCTGTAAAACACAAAAATCTATTTGCGCTTTATCAGTATGCACTTACCGAAAAATATTTGGGCAACTACGAAATGGCCAAAGAAAACTTCAACAAATTCAACAAGCTGGCAAAGGATAACGATGAATTTACAGAGCAAAGAAAGAACGCTAACCGCGAAGCACAGGGCTGCGATTTGGGAATAACTTACCGCAATAACACCGACCTGTTGAAATATAAAACTGCGCACTTAGGCGAAAGCATCAATCAGCAGTTT
>CAMBIM010000142.1 GCA_945867505.1 Chitinophaga pinensis | reverse complement strand
GGTGTTTCGCCTTTTTTACGGCACGAAAATATGCCAAGTATTAAAGTGAACGATAAGGCGATGACAAGTATCTTTTTCATTTCTATTTAGTTTGTTTTCAGCGGGCGCAAATATATATTTTTCGGTTTCTGGTTTGCGGTTGCTTGTTTGTTGTTGTATTTATTTAACCCTAACCAGTTCTACTCCATTAGTCCTCTTCCGAATTTCTTTATCTCGCCTTTATCCAGCATTTCGTTCTTTACTTTATCCAATACACCGTTTACAAAGTCTTTGCTTTTGGGGGTGCTGTAGAATTTCGAAATGTCAATGTATTCGTTGATAGAAACTTTAACGGGAATATTCGGGAAATACTTCAACTCGCACACCGCCATTTTCATCAAAATCAAATCGAGCATGGCTACTCTGTCCATATCCCAGTTTTTCAACTTGGGCTCTATCATAGCAATTAACTCTTCGTTTTGTTGAATGGTGCGGGCCAATAATAGTTGCGCGAACTTCAGTTCTTCTTCCCCATCCTTCTGCCCGGGAAAGAAGTTGTTCTCTTTTGCCAAATCAAAAGCATCGATGTATTTACCGAGCACGTGCAACAGCAAGCCGTTATCATCATCGTAATTGATGAAGATTTCTTCTAGGTGATGTTCTAAATCTTTGTTGGTGTCCAATAGCTTTTTAATGATAAAGGCTATTATTTCTTTGTCCTGCTCAAGGGTAGGTTTATCGAGCGCGGAGTAGTCTTTATACTTTTGCTTGCTGGCAAGGTCGTTATAAATATCGCGCACAATATCGGTGGATATATAGTTGCGGATGCCTTCCTTTTTAACTCCGGCAAGAAACTGTTCATCTTCCTGCAACTTTAAAATAACTGCGTTGGCGGCAATAGTGGTTCTAGCGTTGGTATCGTCTTCGGTTTGAATATACTTGGCTAAACGCTTGGCTTTATCCACCATGCTGTGGTTACAGATTTCCACCAGATAAAGCAAGTTGGTAAGGTAGAGCGAACCTGACTTTACTACCTGACCGCTTAAGTGACCTTCTAATTTATGAAGCGGAATATCATGATCCATCTCCCACGAATACAACTCCTGCATTACTTTAATTCTCAAATTCCTTCTTCCTAACATCACTCAATTTTTTAAAGAACGTTTATTTAATAGTTGTGTTAACGTGTTTATGTGTTAAGGTGCGAAAGTATTTATGTTGCTCACTTAACCAAACACATTTATTTGTTCGCTTTCGCTTTCTCTATGCGCTCTACTGCCATTTTAATAGCCGCTTCCTGTGTAGGTATTTTTTCTGTCTTCGACTTTTTGAAAATATCTAAGGTGCGGGTGTAAATGTTTTCGATGTGTTGTTTGGTTTCTGCTTCGTTAAGGTTGTGCACCTCGCGGTAGCAATTGATCACGCCTCCGGCATTTATCAAAAAGTCTGGCGCAAACAGAATGCCTTTATCCAGCAACATTTGTCCGTGCAGGTTTTCGTCAGCCAGCTGATTGTTGGCTGCACCGGCAATAACAGCACAGCGAAGAGTAGAAATAGTATCGGAATTAACCGTGGCACCAAGCGCACACGGGGCGTAAACATCAACATCTAAATCATAAATCTCGTGCGGGCCAACTACAGTAGCGTTAAACTCTTTAGCTGTAGCTTCTAAATTCACCTTATTAATATCGGTTATAAAAACCTTGGCTCCTGCTTTGGTTAAGTGGCCCACTAAATCATGCCCCACATGCCCAACACCCTGCACAGCTACTTTCTTTCCTTCTAAACTATCGGTGCCAAAGGCTTCTTTTACGCTGGCTTTTAAACCCAGGAAAACACCATAAGCCGTAGATGGCGAAGGGTCGCCTGTGCCGCCTGCGCTGATAGGCTTGCCGGTAACGTGTTTGGTTTCCTGCATGACAATGCTCATTACCTCGGTGCTGGTACCTACATCTTCTGCGGTAATATATTTTCCGTTCAGGCTATCTACAAACTTGCCGAACCTGCGCCAAAAGGCTTCATCGCGCTTTACTTTGGGGTTGCCTATAATCACCGCCTTGCCTCCGCCTAAGTTAATGCCGCTGATGCTGCTCTTAAACGTCATGCCGCGCGACAGGCGAAGCACATCCCAAAGGGCATCGCTTTCGTTATCGTAGTTCCAAATGCGGCAACCGCCCAGCGATGGACCAAGAACGGTATTGTGAACGGCAATGATTCCTTTAAGTCCGGTTTCTTTATCGTTAAAGAACATCACCTGCTCGTGCTCCATGGGTTCTATCATGGCAAACACATGGGCGCTCTGTTTCTCTACGGTTTTCATTAAATTATTGGCATCGCTCATAAGTCAATATTTACATCTGCTTTACCTCATCCGCCCTTCGGGCACCTTCTCCAAAAGGAGAAGGAAACAAGGAAGATTGTTTATAAAGCGGGGCAAAGGTGATAAGGATTTTGACTTTACCAAACCAAGGAATTAACAGGGGGATAGACTACGGTAACCCGCTATCGCAAACCCACTGTTACCGGCTGGTTTTCACATGTTATTGTTTTACGAGCTTTCCAGTTTTCAGCGTCCCTTTAAAGTTCCTCAATTCATAAAAGTAAATGCCGTCCGGCATGTGCCTTGTGTTTATTGTCGTGGAGTTTGTAAATGTCTGTTGTAAAATTTGCTGTCCAAGAAAGTCGTAAAGAGAAACAGTTGTTTGCTCGCTGTCCGTAAGTTTGAAGGTAAGTTGAATAGAAAAGGGATTTGGAAAGATTGTCGCAGTAGTTTGTCGTGGTTCTTTGATGCCAACACTTATCGGACAAGTGAGCGAATCAGTTGATAAACAAATATTGTCAATGTAATAGTAAGAATACCCGCCTTGAGAAACGCCAAAGGAAGTAAAGCTCACCATTGAATCTTGAAAGAAATTGCCTACATACAAATACGAATAGTTTGAATCAGAAACAAAGCTGCCTGAAATCTTTGTCCAGTTAAGAGTGTCTGTGATAATTAAGTCAGTGAAAACTTGTGATTGATTATGTAAGGGAACTGCGTTTGTCGGTCCGATTGACACATACTGTGAATTGGAAAACATTATCCCTAATTTGTTTGCACCACATCCACTATTTACAGCTGAGTTTGTTGCTAAGCTGGCATAAAAGGATGCAAAATATTTTGTGCCTGGAATTAAATGTGTCGGCAAGTGAACTCCTATTGCCTCTCTAATTCCAATTATTGCACTGTCTGGTTTAATAAAAGTTGACATGCCCATATATCCGTTGCCGTGTTTGGGTTGTTGATACCCTACCCAATTATTTGGAACGCTTACACTAAATGAACCACCAGTGGGTGTGCAAGTATTAAAATAATCCGCTGTCCCGTTTGCACCAAACCACCCGACTGCACGGTGAACTTGAAATACAGCACTCGGGCATGTGTCATAAACTTCAAAACTCGGATTAGGAACTAAATTTTGTCCGTGTCCGATTAAGCAAGTCGCCAAGAGAGTTATTGTCAAAAGTCTTTTCAATAGTTGTCAATTTGTGCGCGTTAAACTTGCCGCCAACTTACTTACATATGTAGTTTCCTTTTCAAAAACTTCCTCCTATTTGTAATAAAACGAATATAGGAGGAAGTTTTGCTTTACAATCCCTCCCTCTAATTGTCACACAATCATACTACTTTTCATTTCCTTAAAAATTTTACAATTCCATGACATTTCGGGCTTTGAAATAAAAAGAGTTCTATTTTATTTTGGGTTAAACCAAAACCCATTACCATGGATATCCCTCGTTTTATTCAAAATCCGCCAAGCGATACAGAGATGGAAACTGCCTTATTAATGGCAACCGGCAACGGTGTTAAGCGCGTTTCTCAACTACGCAATATGGCGGAAGACAGCATTCGCGGGCATGTAAAAGCCCTGCGGTATAAGTTTCATACCGATTGCATTACTGTGGCGCTGCTGCGCATGGTAGCCCTGAAGTATTTACCGGGCGAGGTGTTGCTAAAGCAATTGCCCGATGGCTGGCAGCAATACATTAAACCATAGGCTTATGTAAATACCCCAAATTTGGGGTGGTGTATGTGCATTGGCTTGTTTTAGTTTGCTCAGGCAAGGGCAAACGTTGTTTGGCATACATAACCGCCCGCTGCAATTTATTACCCAATCGGGTGCTGCAAAAGGGGCGCAAATGCCCTGTTTTGCTTCGTTTTTGGCTCAAAATCTCTCTGTACTACGGTACCACGTGCCGGAATTTGTCAAATAACTCTGCGTAATATGGTACCACGTGTGGTAATGCAGTACAGAGAGCTCCGTACTACGGTCTGGCGTGTGGTACTACAATACAGAGAGTTCCATACTACGGTATGACGCGTGGTACTGCAGTGCAGAGAACCCCGTGCTATGGTCAGGCCCGTGGTACCACAGTAAAGAGAACTCCGTACTATGATCTGGCACATGGTATCGCACTGCAAAGGGCTCCGTACTACGGTCTGGCACATGGTACCGTAGTACAGAGAGTTTTGGGTTGGTCTCTAATTTATTTAACATTTAAACCTATCAATTATGGAAACTACATGGCATTATCTGGTCAATCAATTTATAAACGCTACAACAAAGAGCTACAAAAAAGCACTCAAGCTAAGCAACTATCACGATGCTATTTTAAAAAAGGCAAAGACAGAAAATCCCGGTATTCCTGAATACACCACTATGTATGACCGGTATAATTTGGTGCATTTGGCTTATGTAGACGCTTACAACCAATGGAAAAATGCGGGAGGCGCACAAGAGGGGCAAACCCTGAATATTGACCAGTTGCTGGTGTTGCTTTTAAACAAAATAATCAAGTGGGAGGCGCAGGTTATTGGCGTTTTTGACAAAACTTCTCCTGAATACAAAGCAATTTTTCCTAACGGTAAATATCCGTTTAACTCGGGCTATAAAGATACCCGCATTATGGCGGTGCAAACCCTGGCCACTGCTTTAAAACCTTACGCTACGCTGGCGGCAACTTATACAGAAGTAGATGCCTTTTACACCACGCTGGATGATGCGCGCGATAATCAGGAAGGCGCAAAAGGTGCCACCAAAGCACAAAGCGAAGCGGTGGAAATTAACCGGCTTAGAGCCATGAATATGCAATACCGAAATTTGGGTTTGCTGATGGATTTTTTGGGCAAAACGCCTTTGCTTATTGCTCCGTTTTTTGAGTTGTCGGTATTGCGCAACCACTTGCAGGTGTTGTTTACCGGCACGTTAGAAGTGGCGGAGAAAGAAGCGGTGCTGATACACACCTTTGTAGCCGATGACGAGTTTAAGATAAAGTTAGAAGGTGCCGGTGAGGTAAAGTTTTATTTAGGCAGCCAAAGCCTGGAAACCAACAGCACCCCGCTGGTGGTAAATACCGATTTGGAAACTACGTATAGTGCATCGGTATTTGGCGATATTGACTTTGGCACTCACCGCTTCCTGACTGCCGTAAACACAGGAGGCACCGAGGTGCATTACGAAATAGAATTGTTGTAACCATTGCATGTGTAAACACAAAAGCCCCGCAAGGGGCTTTTTGTTTTTATCGCAATCTTAGAGGCTGGAAGGCTTCCACAACCTGCGTATAGCAATTAAGTGCAGCAACAATGCAAACGGCACTAAAAAAGCAGGCAGCCATACAAACGGAAAACCGAACACAACCGTATTGGCAGGTTCATTCATAAAATAACGGAACGGGTACGGAGTAGAAAGAATAGCCACCACCACAATGTTGGCTAAAAGCAGAATGCCTGCAAAGTTCCAAACCAACGCTACTTTAGGCGACCACGATTTTTTTACAAAACAGTAATAAGCTACAAAGGGGGCGGTGATGCCAATAAGTATATCATAATTCAGCCCTTCAAAAGTCATTTGCAGGGGTATAACCTGGTAGCGGTAAAGGAACCACAAAATAAGTTCTATTAGAATGCGAAACGATTGCGCATAGACTAAGAAGAAAACATTAAACTGTTCGGTGAGTTCAATAAACTGTTTGGCGTTAGTAAGCAGTAGAATAAAAATCAGCGGTGGCAATACTACCAGCAGCAGATGCGGGGGCATTAAATTGTATTCATACAAGAAACCAGAAGAAGAAATAAGCAGGGTAAACAACAGCCACACCAGTATAAAAACAATGGATACCACAAAGTTATTCCGCCTTTCTTCTGCCGGCAGGTTTGCGCGGACGCTGCTAATGTGCACGGCTATAAGTATCAGAAAAGCTATGGTAAAAACTAACGAAATAAAAAGAGCAGAGATGTGTAAAGGTACAGCTACCATACGCGGTTATCTTTCTTTTAGAATATAAAACACGGAAACTAATGTTGTTGGTTGAATTGTTCGCTTACAATGCAGCTATGCGGATAAGATAATATTAATGCTGTGCAGGAAATACGGAGTTGGCTTCGCGCATAGCCTCGCCAAATGCAGGAATACTAAAGCCTGCGCCCAGTTGCTCTTGTGTAAAATAATTAAGCAAGTGCTCGGTAGGCATGTTGCCAATTAAATCGTCTTTTGCCATTGGGCAACCACCGTAACCTTTAATTACAGAATCAAATCTTCGGCAACCATTGTTGTAAGCGGTTTCTATTTTCTCTTTCCAGTTATAAGGGGCGGTGTGCAGGTGCACGCCTATTTCCAGTTCGGGCAAAGCGGGTATAAGCGTAGAAAACAAATACTTGATAATCTCCGGTTCGGCTACACCAACAGTATCGCTAAGCATAAATGTTTTTACGTCCAAAGCTTTTAGCTTGCTCACCCATTCTTCTACAATTTGCGGGCTATAGGCATCGCCATACGTATTGCCAAATGCCATGCTGATGTAGATAATCAGTTCTTTGTTGACCTGGTCTGTCATTTGATTAATGCGCTTTACGCGCTCTAGCGACTG
>CAMBIM010000141.1 GCA_945867505.1 Chitinophaga pinensis | reverse complement strand
TTATTAAGCCCCGGATTTTTTCCGCCCGATACAGCTCTTTACATTATTACTATTTCTAACTACTGCTATACCAAAAACGATTCGGTGCTTATTGTGGTGCATCCGCTTCCGGTTTTGGGGTTGAATCCTTTAGACAGTATCTGCATTACAGAATCTATTCAAATGCAAGCGTATGATGCGCAAACGTATGTATGGAATGCCGATCCTACTTTAAGTGCTACCAATATTTCTAACCCGGTGGCTACGCCTACTACTTCTACCAAATATTATGTAACCGGTACCAGTGCGTGGGGCTGCGTGAATAACGATTCTACTTTAATATTGGTTTACTTTCCTTCGGCACTTACTACTACTCCGCAAGTGGCGTATGTGTGTTTGGGCACACCGGTTCAGCTAAACGTTACCGGTGCGTACACGTATGTGTGGAATGCCGAGCCTTCGCTTTCTTCTACCACTATTGCTAACCCTATTGCCAACCCTACCGATACTACTACTTATTACGTAACCGCCACCAACGTGCATGGTTGCTTTAGCTACGATACGGTTACGTTGAATGTGCAGTTTCCGGTTACTGCAGTTACCGAGCCGCTGTTTGATGGCTGCGCAGGCCGACCGGTGCAACTGCTTTCCAGCGGTGGTTTTTATTATGAATGGACACCCGCCACGGGTTTAAATAATCCGTATGTAAACAATCCGTTTGCTATGCCGGATACTACAACCAATTATGTCATCACGGTTTCTAACGATTGCTTTAGCGATAGTGCCGTTACGCAGGTTATTGTTCATCCGCTGCCGGTGGTGGATGCCGGGCCCGATACTTTAATTTGGCGCGATACGCAAGCCTTTTTGCACGGCTTTACCAGCGAAACCAATCATTTTTGGACACCGAGCACTTGGTTAGATGACCCTTACGATTTGAACACCAATGCCCAACCGCAGCAAACGCAATGGTATGTGCTAATGGCTATTGACGATTACGGTTGCCTGGGGCAAGATTCTGTGCTGGTTACAGTGGTAGCTTATACGGTGCTGGATATACCTACTGCCTTTTCGCCCGATGGCAACGGGGTGAACGATATTTTCCGCATTGCGCGCTACCTGAACATAGCCAAGCTGCGCGAGTTTGCCGTTTACAACCGTTGGGGAAATTTGGTTTTTAGCACCACCGATATTGCACAGGGTTGGAACGGACGCATGAACGGTGCAGAGCAACCTTTGGGTGTTTACGTTTGGAACGTGTATGCCGATGGCAAAGATGGCGAGCGCATTGTAAGAAAGGGAAATGTTACGCTGGTGAGGTAAAATTTTATTCGTCTTGATAGTATTATGGAGAAGCCATCGCTTGTAGCGATGGCTTCTGTATTTAGCTTATAACCCCGAAAGGGTAAAACCCTTTCGGGGTTAAGCCCAATTGTCACAGAAGTGTAAAATTTTCGGGCAGATGCAGGTACCGCGGGTGTTGTTTGTATTTTTATGAAAACAAACCCTATGAAAACACTTTTTACACGCAGTTTAGTTGCTTTTGCTCTTCTTCTTTTTAATCAATTTACCAATGCACAATGCACTATACCGGTGGTATTTCATGTGCTGCACCAAGGTGGGTCTGAAAATATTTCAGACTCGCAAATTATAGATGCCATGCGCATTTTAAATGAAGATTATAATAAGCAGAATGCTGATACGGTTCATGTTATTCCTTATTACCGAAACAATATTGCCGATATGCAGCTAACCTTCCGCTTAGCCAATATAGATCCTAACGGAAACTACACCAATGGCATTGAGCGCATTTACAGTTCACTTACGTATGTAGGTGGCAACGATGCCAGAATGCACCAATGGAATCCTGCAAACTATTTAAATGTGTGGGTGGTTAGAAATAATGTGTATAACGGAACTGGTTATGCCTATTACCCGGGTAATATAATTGCCGATTATCTATTGCCTTGGCAGGCAGATTCGCTTCCAGATTTAGATGGAATAATGCTGCTTCACCAGTATGTAGGCTCTGTAGGCACAGGCAATTATGCCTATGGCAGAGCACTCACTCACGATGTTGGTCACTATTTTGGTTTGCTGCACCCTTGGGGAGAAAGCAATTTTCATGGGGCAATTTGCGGAGATGATAGCGTAAGCGATACCCCACTTACAAAGGGTTGGAATAATTGCCCCACAGATTCGCAAGCTATGGTTTGCACACCGGGTGTACCGGAGAATTATCAAAACTTTATGGAATACAGCTATTGCTCGCGCATGTTTACCAACGGGCAAAAAGCGCGGGTGCAAAGTTACCTTACCAGCCCTTTAGCGCATAGAAATAATTTATGTACTCCTTCAAATCTTTTAGCTACCGGCACTAATTATTCCACTCCTTTACCAAGCCCACCCATTGCCGATTTTAGTGTGCGCAAACGCTTTGTTTGCCTTGGCGATACAGTTACTTTTCGCGATGCTTCTTACAACGGCACACCAACTACTTGGCAATGGACTTTCGCAAACGCCAACATAACTACCAGTAACGATACTAACCCGAGAGTTGTTTTTAATACGCTTGGTTGGCAAAGCGTAACGCTTACGGTTAGCAATGCGCAAGGCAGTTCAACCAAAACGCGCTCGCTGGTTTATGTAGCAGATGCTACTGCGCAACTAAGCGTACCGTATTACAACAGCTTTAACGACACAGCCGATTTTGCCGCCAACTGGATACCTATGAATATAGATGATGATTCCGCTTCGTTTCAGCCCATTGGCAATGGTGCGTTTACTAATTCAATGGCCATAGTGCTTACCAATTTCAACAGCCATGTAAATGGCAGTTATGACGAACTGATAACACCAGCTTTTAATTTATTGAATATAGCGGCACCTGATACCAATCTTTCATTTGTGTATTCGTATGCCACACAAGCCAGTCTTACGCCACCGGGGCCTATAGATTCGCTGGCTGTGCAGGTAACCACTAATTGCGGAACTTATTGGAGGAAGATTTTTTCTAAAGCCGGAGCAGCATTAATGAACGGAGGCAACGTGACCAGCTCATATATTCCTACACAGTCGGTTTACTGGAGCCAGATAAATGTTCCTATTACCGATTCTTTTAGACGCGAGCACGTTCGCTTTAAATTACAGATATGGGGTTCGCACACTAGCAATAATTTTTATATAGATGATTTTGCGGTAGGTAGAACTTTAACCGGCATACGAGAAGCTAACATGCCTTTGCTATCTGTTATTCCAAACCCTTTCAATTCCACCATCCGCATCAACGGTATACCCGAAGGCAGTTATACTATTTCTGTATTTGATATAACCGGCAGAGAAGTAAAAACATTCCCAAGTGTTTATGCAACAGATAATTTTCTGAATCTTGATTTAGCTTCTATAACTACAAAAGGCATTTACATTCTTAAAGTTACCAATAGCCATAGAGAGAGTTATGCGCTTAAGTTGGTGAGAGAGTAAAACAAAACAGCCACCGCTTTTGGCGATGGCTGCTTTAATGATTCAAATCAAAATTTATTTAGCCAGACTATCGGTATAGTTTACTATAGTAGAATCTGCTACCACAGTTTCCTGCACCGGCTCAACTACAACGGTGTTGTTAGTAGTAGTAGTGCTAACTGTTTCGTGAGTAGTTACTGCAATTAGCGGAGCGATAGTTAAACCAACCAATGAAGACAACTTGATAAGGATGTTCATAGATGGACCCGAAGTATCTTTGAAAGGGTCGCCCACTGTATCGCCCACCACAGCTGCTTTGTGCGGTTCGCTTTTCTTGTAGAAGGTTTCTTTCTTTCCGTTTACTTCAATCTCCACTCCTTTCTCGAAAGATTTCTTTGCATTGTCCCATGCACCACCGGCATTGTTTTGGAAAATAGCCCAAAGCACACCGCTAACGGTTACACCCGCCATGTATGCACCCAATGCTTCTGCACCCATACCCAAGCCTACTATAAAAGGAGTAAGAATAGTAATAGCACCAGGAGCTAACATTTCGCTCAAAGCTGCTTTAGTAGAAATCTCAACGCACTTGTCGTATTCAGGAGTTCCTGTGCCTTCCAAAATTCCCGGAATTTCGCGGAACTGTCTGCGCACTTCGTTCACCATATCCATAGCTGCTTTACCTACGCTGTTCATAGCCAAGGCAGAGAACACCACCGGAATCATACCGCCAATAAATAATGCGGCAAGAACCTTAGCATCAAAAATATTGATACCGTGAATACCCGTCAATGTTACATAAGCTGCGAACAAAGCAAGAGCAGTAAGAGCTGCCGATGCAATAGCAAAACCTTTACCTACAGCCGCTGTAGTGTTACCTACAGAATCTAACACGTCAGTTTTTTCACGAACCTCTTTAGGCAATTCGCTCATTTCGGCAATACCACCTGCGTTATCGGCAATTGGTCCAAAGGCATCCACCGCTAATTGCATTGCCGTGGTAGCCATCATAGCCGAAGCGGCAATACCTACACCGTAGAAACCGGCAAGAGCATAAGCACCCCAGATAGCCGCTGCAAAAATAATTACCGGTAAAGCGGTTGAAAGCATACCGGTTCCTAAACCTGCAATAATGTTGGTTGCTGCACCCGTAGCCGATTTTTGAACAATATCGTTAACCGGTTTACCACCAAGACCTGTGTAGTATTCGGTAATCATAGAGATTAAATAACCAACAACCATACCTATACAAACCGCGAAGAATACATTTAATGAAGAAGTGGTCATGGTTACAAACTCACCAGCATGAAACGCGCTCATTAAGATAGTATCGGGCAACATCAATTTGATAAGGAAGTACGAAGCGGCAAGAGCCAACAACATAGAAATATTGTTTCCTCTGTTTAAAGCGCTTTGAACAGTATCTACAGTTGCTTTTGCTGTATCTGAAATTTTTACAAAAAAGCTACCGATGATAGAAGCTACAATACCAACGCCTGCAATAGTCATTGGTAACAAGATAGGACCAATGCCACCAAAGTTATCGGCAATGCTTCCGCCATTATCGCGAATAATATAGTTACCCAACACCATTGAAGCCAAAACCGTAGCTACATAAGAACCAAACAAATCGGCACCCATTCCAGCTACATCACCTACGTTATCGCCTACGTTATCGGCAATAGTTGCCGGGTTGCGCGGGTCATCTTCCGGTATACCTGCTTCTACTTTACCTACTAAGTCGGCACCAACATCAGCAGCTTTGGTATATATACCACCACCCACACGCGCAAACAAAGCGATTGATTCTGCACCTAAAGAGAAACCTGCAAGCACTTCCAATACCTTAGTCATGCCATCATATCCACCACCGGTTGCAAAATTGCCACCCATAAACTGGAAGAAGAAAATAATGAACAACGAGCTAAGACCAAGCACCGCCAAACCAGCAACGCCTAATCCCATTACTGTTCCTCCACGGAAAGAAACTTTCAATGCTTTTGCCAAAGAAGTTTTAGCTGCTTGTGTAGTGCGAACGTTTGCTTTTGTAGCTATTCTCATTCCCAAAAAACCTGCAAGGGCAGAAAAGAAACAGCCAATTACAAAAGAGCCTACAATCAATATACTTGAATGAGCCGCTACTTTAGGAACCTGCGAAAGAACACCAAGAGCAGCACCTGCTACCACTACATAAATTGCCAGAATTCTGTATTCGGCTTTTAAGAAAGCCATAGCACCATCGGCAATATTTTTAGCAATGCCTGTCATTTTTGCGTCACCGGCATCTTGCTTGGTTACCCAGCTTGAAAGAACAGCCATGTAAGCCAAAGCCACAAGACCGAACACAGGGAGAATGTAAATCAGATTTTCCATAATAGTAGTGAGTAGTTAGATTTTAAAAATGAGGCGCAAATATAGAAATAGAGGGGACTTTAGGAAGTAAACCAAGCTTTATACACGCGCTACTACTCATTTACCATCTCTAACTTTTTATTTTTGGCACACAAAATTCTTGTATGGGCAGAACTCGTGTGTGGTTTAAATCAGGTTTTGGTAAAGTGGTTTCCTATTTTTTGCAAGGGTTACTTTTAATTGCACCCATCTTTGTTACCGTCTACGCTATCTTCTATATTTTCAATTTGTTCGATTCGCAAATTGAAAGCGTATTCCGCTATTTATTTCATTTCTATTTTCCGGGCATTGGCATCATTGCCATGTTTTTCATTATCGCTTTTATTGGCTTTGTAGGCTCGCTGGTAATTTTTCAGCCCATGTTGCATGTGTTTGATGCACTTATAGAAAGAGTGCCGGTGGTAAAAGATGTTTACTCTGCTATGCAGGATTTTTTCGGAGCATTTATCAGCAAGAAGAAAAAATTCGACAAGCCGGTAATGTTTGAAGTAGGAAAGAACTCCGGCATTTTTCGTCTTGGTTTTATTACACAGGAAGATTTAAGCGAAATGAACATACTTGACAAAGTAGCTGTGTACGCTCCCTGGTCTTATAACCTTTCAGGAACTCTATTTGTTGTGAACAAAGACCAAGTGCAAATCCTACACGATGTAAAAGCAGGTGACATGATGAAGTTTGTAATGAGCGGTGGAGTTACTGAAATTGAGGAAGAAGAGCATCCATTACCGTAAAAACTAATTACGAAACAAGAAATACGAAATAAATGAAAAGGAGATTTGTTGTTCTTGCACTGTTCATTCTTCTCACTAATGCCGCCAACGCTTGGGGCTTCTGGGCGCATCAACGCATCAACCGTATTGCTGTTTTTTTGCTTCCAGTAGAAATGATTTCTTTTTACAAAGAAAATATTGACTTCGTTACCGAACATGCTGTTGATCCCGACAAAAGGAGGTACGCTATTGTAGATGAAGCACCACGTCATTACATTGACTTAGACCATTATTGCGTATTGCCCTGTAGCGAAGTGCCACACCGTTGGGACGA
>CAMBIM010000140.1 GCA_945867505.1 Chitinophaga pinensis | reverse complement strand
AACTTGCAAGAGCACTCAATCGTGTTGATTCGTGGTGGTCGTGTTAAGGATCTTCCGGGTGTTCGTTACCACATCGTTCGTGGTTCATTAGATACCGCGGGTGTAGAAAACCGTAAGCAAAGCCGTTCTAAATACGGAACTAAGAGACCTAAGGCTGGTGCTGTAGCTGCTCCTGCAAAAAAGAAATAATCAATAACTAAGAACTTAGAAATAAAAAGCAATGAGAAAGAAAAAAGCTCCCAAACGTTACGTTCAGCCAGATCCTAAATTTGGTGATATAATGGTAACTCAATTTGTAAACCGTTTAATGTATGAAGGCAAAAAGTCAATTGCTTACAGCATATTCTACGGGGCACTTGAGTTAATTGAAGAAAGAACCAAAGAGCCGGGAATGGATGTTTGGAAAAAATCGCTTCAAAACATTGGGCCTTCTGTAGAGGTTAAAACCCGTAGAATTGGTGGTGCAAACTTCCAAATTCCAACAGAAGTAAAGGGCGATCGTAAGGCAGCCGTTGCTATGAAATGGATTATTCAATACAGCCGAGAAAGAAACGGAAAGAGCATGGCCGATAAATTGGCTTCTGAAATCATAGCCGGTTCAAAAGGCGAAGGTGGTGCTTTCAAAAAGAAAGAAGATACACACAAGATGGCCGATGCTAACAAGGCATTCGCTCACTTCAAGTTCTAAATCATAAATCTCCTCGCCCACGCGGGGAGACTTTATTATACAAAACAATAAACAAGAGAAGACACTAAATAAAATGGGAAAGGATTTAAGTTATACGAGAAATATTGGAATTGCTGCACACATCGATGCCGGTAAAACAACAACTACCGAGCGTATTTTGTATTACACGGGTGTAAACTACAAAATTGGTGAGGTTCACGAAGGTGCTGCAACAATGGACTGGATGGAACAAGAGCAAGAGCGTGGTATCACTATTACCTCTGCCGCTACCCGTTGCCATTGGGATTGGATGAACAAAAAGTATGACATCAACATCATTGATACTCCTGGTCACGTAGATTTTACAGTTGAGGTAAATCGTTCACTTCGCGTATTGGACGGTTTGGTGTTCTTGTTTTCTGCTGTTGATGGTGTTGAGCCACAATCAGAAACTAACTGGCGTTTGGCAGATAACTACAATGTAGCCCGCTTAGGTTTTGTAAATAAAATGGACCGTTCAGGAGCAGATTTCTTTAACGTGTGTAATCAAGTGCAAACCATGTTAGGTTCTACGCCAATGATTATGCAAATTCCTCTTGGTGCCGAAGAAAATTTTAAAGGTGTTGTTGATTTAATTACCAACGAAGCTATTGTTTGGAGCGAAGATGATAAAGGAATGAAATCTACTATCGTTCCTATTCCTGATGAATTGGCTGAAGAAGTAAAGGAATATCGTGTAAAGATGTTAGAGCAGGTTGCCGAGTTTGACGACCGCATAATGGAAAAATATTTTGCTGACCCAAATTCAATTACTGCCGAAGAAATTCGCGTAGCAGTTCGTAAAGCGGTTATTGCACAGAAGGTAGTTCCAATGTACTGCGGTTCGGCTTTCAAAAATAAAGGTGTGCAGTTAGTGTTAGATGCTGTTTGCGCTATCCTTCCATCGCCACAAGATAAACCGAACATTAAAGCAACTAACCCGGATACAGAAGAAGAATTAGAAATTCACCCGGATACAGATGCTCCATTTTGTGCATTAGCATTTAAAATTGCTACCGATCCATTCGTAGGTCGTTTGGCATATTTCAGAGTTTACCAAGGAACGCTTGTAGCCGGTTCATATATTTTGAATACCCGCACAGGAAAGAAAGAGCGTATCTCTCGTTTATTCCAAATGCACGCTAATAAGCAAAACTCGGTAGATAAAGTTGAAGCAGGCGATATTGCAGCAGCGGTCGGATTTAAAGACATCCGCACTGGCGATACTCTTTGCGAAGAAAAGAACCCGGTAGTGTTGGAAAGTATGAAGTTTCCTGAGCCGGTTATTTCATTGGCTATTGAACCTAAGGCACAAAAGGATTTGGATAAATTGGGTATGTCTCTTGGTAAGTTGGCTGAAGAGGATCCTACATTCAAAGTATCGTTTGACGAACAAACCGGACAAACAATTATTGCCGGAATGGGTGAGTTGCACTTGGAAATTTTGGTTGACCGCTTGAGAAGAGAGTTCAACGTAGAATGTAACCAAGGTGCGCCACAAGTAAACTACAAAGAGCGTTTAACTAAAACTATCGAGCACCGTGAGCAATACAAAAAGCAATCGGGTGGTCGTGGTAAGTTTGCCGATATTAAAATTGAAATTGGCCCTGCCGATGAAGATGCACCACTAGGTTTACAATTTGTAAACGATGTATTCGGAGGTTCAATTCCGCGCGAATTTATTCCGCCTGTAGAAAAGGGCTTTAAAGAAGCTATGAAGACCGGTGTGCTTGCAGGATATGAATTAGATAGCTTGAAAGTTCGTTTGTTTGATGGTTCGTTTCACGCGGTGGATTCAGATGCTTTATCGTTTGAGTTATGCGCTAAAATGGCCTTTAGAACAGCAGCTAAAATGTGCAAACCGGTATTGTTAGAACCAATTATGAAGGTAGAAGTTATTACTCCCGATGAAAACACCGGTGATGTAGTCGGTGACTTGAACCGCAGAAGAGGTTTGTTGGAAGGTATGGAAGCTAAAGTAAACGCACAAGTAGTAAAGGCGAAAGTGCCGTTGAGCGAAATGTTTGGTTACGTTACTCAATTGAGAACGTTGACGTCAGGTCGGGCAACTTCTACTATGGAATTCCACAGTTTTCAACCGGCACCGGAAAACGTGGCTAATGCAGTAATTGCCAAAAACTCTGGTAAAAACAGAAGCAGCGCAGTAGAACAATAATTAAGTAATCTTTAACCCTAAATATTAAAACGTTCTTTTTATGAGCCAAAGAATCAGAATTAAATTGAAGAGCTACGATCACAACTTGGTGGACAAGAGTGCCGAGAAGATTGTAAAGACAGTGAAGAACACAGGTGCTATAGTAAGCGGACCGGTGCCTCTTCCAACACACAAAAAAATATTTACGGTTCTTCGTTCACCACACGTGAATGCAAACTCTAAAGAGCAATTCCAACTTTGCACTTACAAGCGCTTGTTGGATATTTATTCTTCTACTTCTAAAACAGTAGATGCATTGATGAAACTTGAACTTCCGAGCGGAGTTGAAGTAGAAATCAAGGCATAAGTATCGCCCTTATGGGCATTTTAAAAAGTATTTATTCATTATGAGCCGCGACTAAAAAGGGCTCCTCTAAAACCAAATAGTATGAAAGGAATTATTGGAAAAAAAGTGGGAATGACAAGTGTGTTTGATGAAGGTAAGCAGGTAGCTGTTACCGTTATTGAAGCAGGACCTTGTGTTATTACACAAATTAAAACGCAAGAAGTAGATGGCTACACTGCTACTCAATTAGCGTTTGACGACAAGAAAGACAAGGCAACGCCTAAGCCTTTGCAAGGTCACTTTAAAAAAGCGGGCACAACACCTAAAAGAAAGGTAATTGAGTTCCGCGATTACGATTTTGGAAAAGCAGTAGGTGAGGTTGTATTAGCTACTACGTTCGAAGAAGGTGATATAGTTACTGTAATTGGGACTTCGAAAGGAAAAGGTTTTCAGGGTGTTGTAAAGCGCCATGGATTTAGTGGAGTTGGTATGGGAACGCACGGTCAGCACGATCGTCAACGCGCTCCGGGTTCATTGGGAGCTTCTTCAGATCCTGGTCACGTATTTAAGGGTATTAGAATGGCAGGAAGAATGGGCGGTAACCGCGTTGAAGCCTTAAACCTTAAAGTGGTTAAGGTTTTGGCAGATCAGAACTTGATTTTGGTGAAAGGTTCGGTGCCGGGAGCTATTAGCTCTTATTTAATTATTGAAGGGTAAGTATTTAACTTGTTGGTGTAACACTAACAAGAGCGAGAATCCCGATAAAGGAAAGTGAAAGGTCCCCCGATTTATCGGGGGATTTTTTTGTTTGTAGGACTCTTGTTGTTTTATTCTATAAACCAACTAACTAAGTTGGTTTTGTATTTTACTTTGCAAGCCAACAAATACTTCTACTTGTTTTTCCATTTTTTCGTAGTTCGAAATAATTTCGGCACAGCCTTTTCGTCCGTATTTAGTTAGCGTTTCGTGCGTAATAGGTATGGATTCTGAAATTAGATAAGCTACATCTATTTCCATTACGCGGCAGAACCTGCGCAGTGTTTCCAGTTTGGCGTTATTGGCACTTTGTTCTAACCGAAGTAAGCCTGTTGGGTAATGTTGAGTAATGCGGCTACTTCGGCCTGGCGTTTACCGGCCAGTTCACGTACTTGTTTAATTCTTGCTGCCATTTTCAAAGCCTATAAATTTTGAGTTTTTGTATCTAATGATTGACGGTAAAGATACACCATGTAGATACATTGCGTAATATTCATGCAAGTTTGCAGAAAAAGATTGCATGAAACTGCAAATATTTATCGGATTGTAACACCTCATTGACTACGTTATGAAAATTATCCGACACACCGCAATGCTCTACTATAAAACCTAACTTTTGTGCTGTTGACCGTCTATAACTTAGAGCGTTTTGTAAACGGTCTTGCGCGGTATTAGCTTCGTTAATCGGCTTTTTTTCGGTTTCCTGCAGCAGTATATAACTTTCGTACGATATAAACTCTATCAGCAATATCAGCACACAAAACATTAGCACAGCAGTAAGCATTAGCTTACGCTAAAAATATTGAAAGGGGTTCGTTTTCATGTTTGGGTCGCTAAATATAAATATGCAATTCTGTTTCGGCTAACAATTTCTTTTGCCACCATAACAGCAACAAGTTTTCATCGCTTATATTCGCCTCTTAATTTTAAAATCATGCAAGCCATTATACCCGTAGCAGGAGCAGGAACGCGGTTGCGTCCGCTCACTTACACACAACCCAAAGTTTTAATTTCTGTAGCAGGCAAACCCATACTAAGTTTTATTGTGGATGAACTGGTCGAGAACGGAATTACCGATTTTGTCTTTGTGATAGGTTACTTGGGCGAGAAGATTAAAGAGTTTGTAGAAAAAAATTACCCGGACCTGAACGCAAAATTTGTTCAGCAGGATAAACGCGAAGGGCTTGGTCATGCTGTATGGATGGCAAAAGATGAATTGGATTTAGAAAAAGAACTGGTGATTCACCTGGGCGATACCATTGTAGATATTGACATTAAAAAAATTATTGCCGAGCAATACTCAACGCTGGTTGTAAAGAAAGTGGATGACCCACGCACCTTTGGTGTGGCAGAAATTGATGCGGATGGTTTTATTAAAAAGGTGGAAGAGAAACCGATGATACCGAAAAGCAATATGGCTTTGGTTGGTTTTTATTTTATTAAAGAAACCCGCCAGCTTTTCGAAGCACTGGATTATAACATCAATGGCAATCACCGCAACAACAACGAGTTTTATTTAACCGATGCCTTGCAGAAAATGATTAAGGACGGGGTGAAATTCAAGAGCCATAAAATTGAGAAGTGGTACGATGTAGGCAAAAAAGATATTCTGTTAGAGACAAATGCTATTCTATTAAAACGGTTGGGTGATAAAGCTGGTAATAAAGGGATATGTGAAAACTCCGTCATAGTTCCACCGGTGCAGATTGCAGCCGGAGCTAAAATCAAGAACTCAATCATCGGCCCTAATGTTTCTATTGGCGAAAGCACAGAAATAAATTACTCCATTATCAAAAATTCTATTGTCGGTTCGTTCAGTAAACTCGAAAATGTTGTTCTTCATTCTTCCCTAATTGGTAGCGATTCTATTGTTAGCGGACTAAGCCAGAGTTTGAATATCGGAGATAATACAGAGATAGATTTGAGAGGAGAGAAAAGTAATTAAAGGATGAAAAACAGAATCAGCGATTTATTTCAAATTGAATTTCCCATCATTCAAGCCGGAATGATTTGGTGTAGCGGTTGGAAACTGGCAAGTGCTGTAAGCAATGCCGGTGGATTGGGAATTATTGGTAGCGGTAGTATGTATCCCGATACTTTGCGCGATGAAATCCTCAAATGTAAAACGGCTACTTCAAAACCATTCGCGGTGAATGTGCCTTTGCTTTATCCCGATATTGATAAACACATGGCCATTATAGTTGAGGAAGGAGTAAAGATTGTTTTTACCAGCGCGGGCAATCCTAAAACGTGGACAAAACATTTGCACGACCATGGTATTAAAGTAGTGCACGTAGTTTCGTCAAGCAAGTTTGCAAAGAAGGTGGAAGATGCCGGATGCGATGCGGTGGTGTGTGAAGGTTTTGAAGCCGGTGGACATAATGGGAGAGAAGAAACAACTACACTCGTTCTCATTCCGCAAGTGCGAGCGGTAACTAATCTTCCGCTTATTGCTGCTGGAGGAATTTCCACCGGTAGGGGAATGTTAGCCGCAATGGTTCTCGGAGCTGAAGGCGTGCAGATAGGAACGCGCTTTGTTGCCAGTGTTGAATCATCGGGGCACCAGAATTTTAAGGATATAATAGTTAACGCGCAGGAAGGCGATACTATGCTCTCGATGAAAAAAGTAGTGCCGGTGCGGTTGGTGAAAAACGATTTTCAAAAGCGCATACAGGAAGCCGAAGATAAAGGTGCAAGCAAAGAAGAACTGGAGCAAATACTGGGTCGTGCACGCGCTAAGAAAGGGATGCACGAAGGCGATATGGCAGAAGGCGAATTAGAGATTGGGCAAATTGCTTCGTTTGTAAAAGAAGTAAAACCTGCTGGTGAAATAGTGAAAGAGATTGGGGAAGAGTTTGAAGTGGCTAAGAAAGAAGTGGCTAACCTGTAATCATTTTTATTCCCAATCATCAGCTTAATAAGCTTTCCATTTGTATTCTTGC
>CAMBIM010000139.1 GCA_945867505.1 Chitinophaga pinensis | reverse complement strand
TTTCATACTTTACTTCGCGATAAAGTTTCGTCCAGGGGTTTACGGCTTCGTTCTTTTTCATTGAGTTTTATTTCACTCTCGCCACTACAAAAATTGAAGTGCTTAAAAAAGGAATGTTGGTAGTATCATTATTGAAAACGTTCTTAATCAAAAATCTTTTTAGTGCGCTTTCTTTTAATACATCCATGGGGGCGGTGATGTATTTGGCTTCTAGAACTTCAAAGCCGTTTTCTTCTAAAAGGTTTTCAATTCTGGATTTGGTATAGATGCGGGCATTGGCAAAACGCTCATGAATAAACTTGGGCAACCAACTGAAGAAAGGAACGCGATTCCACGGTAGGAGAGGAAGCCTGGCTCCATGTGTTTCGAATATCCACCATTTATTAGGAACAGAAATAGCACATAAAGCACCGGGCTTTAACCAGCGCGTAAAACGCTTCACGGTTTCATCGCTGTTAAAGTGCTCAATTACTTCAAAGCAGATTAACCGGTCAAACTGCTCCTGCAAATCTTCGTTTTCAATATCTTTCAATTGCACTTCGCAATTGGTAATTCCCCTTTCTGCCTTCACCTTTTTAAATTCAGCGGTGTGGTCGAATACATCTACACCCAAACAGCTTTTCATTTCATCGGCCATCAGCAATAACGTAGCTCCGTTGCCGCAACCAATCTCCAATAACTTCAACTCTTTATTGCAAAAGCCGGGAATAGCTTTTGTCAACTCTACTCTGCGCGTTATTATCTTATCGGTGCTATCTGCCGGTTTGCCTAAGTAATGCTCACCCTCAAAAAGTGTTTCGTCAACTCTGCTCATGTGGCGCAATTATAATCCGTGTTTTTTATTTCGAATTACATTCTCTAAAGTCCATTCCATTTTCTCTTTGAAGGCTTCTTTACGCACTTCGCATTTTTCTATCGAACATATCTTACACGATTGCGGAATACATGGGTCACCATGAATAAAGAACTCTACCTGTGCCGAATGTTTCTCGTTAATGATAGCGGCTATTTCTTCTATCTCCTTATGCGCATCTTCTAAAGTAAAATACCAGGGCAGCGTAACGTGACAATCTACATGCAGCTTGTTGCCATACTGAATAATGCGCAGGTTATGAATGTCTATCCATTCTGCTTTACGGTGCTCACTCAAATGTTTAATAACCGACTGCACAATGCCTTCGTCTGTTTCGTCCATTATACCTGCAACAGATTTGCGCAATAGCTTTACTCCGGTGTAGATAATTATACCTCCCATAATGATGGCAACTATGCCATCCAGAAAAATCCATTCGGTCAGCATAATCAACACCAAGCCAACCAGTACACCAAGCGATGAATATGCATCACTCTTTAAATGTTCGCCATCGGCTTTAAGCGTAAGCGAAGCGTGTTTCTCTCCGGTTTTAACTAACAGTACCGCTAACAAATAATTGACAAGGCCCGAACCAACTACAATTGCCAAACCAATATCCAGATGTTCTAAAGGGCGCGGATTGAAAAACGAAATAGCAGACTTGCCAATAATCAACACACCCGCAATGGCAATCATTATTCCTTCAAAGCCTGCTGATATAAACTCTACCTTGCCGTGCCCGTAAGGATGGTCGTAATCTTTTGGTTTAGAAGAGAGATACAAACTGTAAAGCGCAAACGCACCAGCTACTACGTTAATGATAGACTCCAGCGCATCCGTAAGAATGGTATTGGAATGGGTAAGGTAGTAAGCCGTAAACTTGGCTATCAGTAACAACATTCCCACGCTAACTGCCAAAAGCTGTATGCGGAAAATCTTTTTATCAGGAGTTAGTTCTGCCACCGGTTCTATATTTTGCTGCAAATAGGGCAGATTAGTTCATCATGCCCTCTTGCAGGACAATACTCTCTGCCAAAAAAAATAATCTGTAAATGAAGTTTGTTCCAAAGGTTTTCGGCAAACAAACGTTTGGCATCGCGCTCGGTTTGCTCTACGCTTTTGCCGTTGGTTAATTTCCACCGGTGCATTAAACGATGAATATGCGTATCTACCGGAAAGGCAGGTACACCAAAAACCTGACTCATGACTACCGATGCCGTTTTATGACCAACGCCTGGTAAATATTCCAAGTCCTCAAATGTATCAGGCACTTCGCCTTTATGTTTCTCTAAAAGTATTTCGCTTAGCCGGTGTATGGCTTTAGATTTAGCAGGAGCCAAACCGCAAGGGCGTATAATGTCTGCTATTTCTTCTACTTCCAGTTTCACCATCTTCTTTGGTGTATCGGCTTTTGCAAAAAGGGCAGGAGTAGTCAGGTTCACTCGCTTATCGGTGCATTGTGCCGAGAGCAATACCGAAATGAGCATGGTATAAGCATCTTTATGGTCGAGCGGTATTTGCGGGTTAGGATAAAGTGCTTCGAGTTTAATTACAATAAAATCAACCCGTTCTTTCTTGGTCATAGGGCGAAAATAAAAAGTCCCCGCATGGCGAGCACTTTTCTGATTGTGTCAATTAAAAACCAATTACCGCATTTGAACCAACTGACTGCTGAATACTTCACCGTTCACTTGTAACTTTACAATAAATATTCCGCTCATAGAGCCGGTGTTCTTAGCATCGAAGTTCAGATTATAGCTTCCTGCTTTTTGGTTGCCTTCAAACAGGTTGGTTACCAGTTTTCCGCTAATGTCATATACTTCTGCATTTACCTTTGCATCGGTAGTTAAGTTGTAATAAATGGAAGCCGATTGAATGAATGGGTTAGGAAACACATTCACCGTCATCTTATCTTCTGTAGTGGCACTTACAGTTCCTGCATTTGCCAATACCTGTGTGTTATTGCTGTTATCTACTTTTACTAAATCGGTTTCGCCACCGCTGCACGGGTAATTGTAAACTTCCATATAGCTTGGTGTAGCACCCACCAGTTTTAAGTTATCGCCACTTTTAGCAAAGTAAAGTTCACCGCTTTTAAAGCACCATACTTTACCATCGGGGCGGATTGCGCTCTTTACTTCTTTCTCGGCAAAGTGAAGTTTGTTGCCAATCAATACGCCTTCTATTTTCATATCGGCATATTCTCCGTTGGCATTAATAATAGTGGAGGTACCGGTAACAATATCGCCTTCCTGTTTTAAATCAAACTCGTATTGAAAGCTTTCGATAAACGTTTTTTTGTCAAACGAATACTGGTTGCGTTTACCGCTCCACTTACCGCTTACATCCAATTTAGACACTTGCGAAGCATTAAGAATTTGAACATTGTTGGTGGGAGCATTGGTAGCATTTACCGAAGTAGAGGCAACCATTAAAAAGGCGAGGAGAGTAACACTTAAACGTTTCATAGTTTCTTTTGGTTTTAGTTAGAAAATCAATTCTAAGATGCTAGTAGAATAAAATTCCACACGGAAAGTAACAAGATTTTGTTTTTGATGCAAACTTGTGTGTTAAAAAGTGCAAGAAAAAATCCACCTAAGCACATAAAAAAAAGCGAAGCTTGGTAATTGCCGGTCTGCTCTCCTCGCATGGTAAACGGTAAGAGGAGAGGAGAACAGGAGTATTGGAAGATATGCGAACAAATGACAAACACCCTTGGCAATTGTTTAGTTATTATTGCCACATGAACTGGAACCAACTTACCCATATAGCACAACTGGAAACCATAGACCGAGATTTTGCTACACAGCCTATTCTTATTTTTAAGCACAGCACCCGTTGCAGCACCAGCAGTATGGCTTTGGCGCGTGTAGAACGCAGTTGGGGTAAACAAACAACTAGCTTACCTACACCTTTTTACTTAGACCTTATAAAGCATCGCGATATTTCTAATTCTATTGCCGAACGCTATGGCGTAGAGCATCAATCTCCGCAGGTATTGGTTATAGCTAAGAGCCGTTGCATATACTCGCAAACACATTCGGCTATTTCGGTAGAGGAGATGCTGCAGGAAACGCAGCAAGGATAGTTTAGGTGCGGTAAACTAAATCGGGTTTAAAGCACCTAAGCCATCCATTTAAGGGATGGCTTAGGTGGGCTTACTTCTTCAAAGCATTTTTAATCCTGTATAACTGTTAGATAACGGTTAGTTAGGAAATCCTTTTTGCACCCAGCAATCAATTATTGCAATTAAGGAATCGGACAACTTGTCGGCTGATGGCGGATAAGGCATTGCCTTACAACCTGCCTCATGGTTGATTGTGCAAAGTGCATTGCCCCGTTCGAAACTTTCTTTCGTATTGGCATAGTTGGTTAAGTAAATTCCTGATGAATTTACGCCTGAATGACAAGTTGAAATAGCGCAATGTTGGTTTACTATGGGGCTAATGTTTGCCGTAAATGTAATTGCAGTTTGGCTATTGCAAACAAAAATTGGTGAAGGTGGAAGCGTTTTATCTTTGGTGCATGAACTGACAACTAAAATCAGAAGAATGATCATGTATGCCGGTGCAGTTTTCATTGTTCTATTGAATTAAATGTAATAAAGCATTATTCTAATCCTTTAATATTTTTAAAATAGATTTTACTTTCAACAAACTTGCATTTTTACAAAACCCTTATATCAGCAGGTTCATCAATAATAATTTGCTGTTTGCCTTTGTAGGTTTCTATCATTCCTTTTACCGTAATGTTCCGGTTTTTGTAAAGGTCTTCGAAAGGTATATCGAACTTGCTGTAGTTCTTTGCAAAAATAACTACGGTCATTGGATTGTTGGGATAAGCACCACCCAGCGAAAGTTGTGTAATGGCATTGGTAGATTTAATGCTGAATACACGGGCGCAAACGGTCACCCGTTTGCCTTCTTTTTCTCCGGCATCTTTTGCTTCTATTCCGTTGCCGAATGTTTTAGCCAATGCTGCAAAATCTATTTGCGGTGCTGGGGTATAAAACAAACGGTTTAAAATAAGTGCCAGGTGCAAGCCCGCTTTAAGCAACTGGTGTTGCACCACTGTTTTATTTTTCTGCAAATAGTTTTCATCTAATTCATAACCGGGGAAAGCATAAACGCTATCCAGGAGTTTTCTGCCATCATACATCCATGCGCTGAAATCAACTAACTTGATGGAATCTGCCATGCTCTTGTTGTAAAAGGCAAGGCAGGAATTATCGGTAATCTTTCCGTATTTGATAATGCCCTCATCCCAAAACGAATGCAGGTTGGTTATTTTATTCGTATCGTATTTTACGGTTGTTTTATTCCCCCCGAGGTCATCTTCATAGCCGGTGTGGAGCGGCATGTGCAAGTCGCCTGTTAAGTGAAAGAGAATACAGAGGTCATCTTTTATTTGTGCATCGCTCAATGTGTTTTTGTGTTTCAGTTCGTTGTAAGTAAGGGTTAAGCGGTTGATGATGTTTTCCTGATTGGTAGGTTTGTAGGTTTCGCCTTTGGCAAAATCTACATAATGCCAGCTACGCATAAACTCATAATCTGGGTTCGATTTCATAATGTCCATCCAATTGGCAGCGGTATCGAGCGGCATACCGTTTAATGCCTGCAACACATTTTGCCTTACATCATCTTTTACCAACTGCATAGCTAAACGTGCCACTATAGCATGACCCTCCGCCCCCCAACCGTAGGAATACCTAAGATTGACTATAGAGAAAATAAAGAGCAGGCTAATTAGTTTGAGTTTCATAAGCCGCGAAGGAATAAGAAAAATGTAAAGGGTAGGTTAAATCTAAGGTAAGGCAAGTAACCGGCTTGATGCTGATAACATCAACAAGGGCGAATCTTACCTTATAGTCATGATTTCAATCTTCATGTAAGGATAATAGGGCAGGGTTGAAAGCTTTTTGTCTGCCTCTGCTTTATCATTCGCTATTAATACCAAATAGATTCCCGCTGTATCGGCTTTAATATATGAGGCCAAAAGGGTGCCGTTGTCTTGCCACTCTTTTATCATTTCCTGTTCTTTAGGCAATAATTTCATTCTGGTTTCATTATCTAATCCTTGTAAAAGGATGTCAATCATAAATTTATTCATAGTTGTTGCATTATTGGTCAATTATAGGGCTTAAATAATAACAGAAGCAACTAAAATAAGTTTTGGTTACCAGGTCCCGAGGCGGATACTCTGCGTGGGATGATCGGGATAAAAAAAATCCAATGCTAAATACCAACAAGGGCGAAAAACAGATGGTATAGCTTATGCAGATAGTGCCATCTATTTCAAACAGCAATGCCGTCCTTACCAGGGGACGGCATCTATTATAGAAACCATGGCGGTTTATAATTAATCTATATAGCGTGTTTTATAAGCATCGTAAACCTCTTTAGCCTGGCGGTAGTCGGTGTAATGCTCGCAGGTATAGGTTTCATTTTCTACTTGCAGGTATTCGTTATCGCCAGTTGGCTCGCAAACACCCGTGGCGCAACCGCTGAGCATGTTTATAGTCATGCCTGCAATAATTACATAATAAGTAGCTCCTTCACTTTCTAAGCGCACTTCAAGAGCCTTGCCGTTGTTCTGGTCGGTTATCAGTTTTCTTCTCATAGTTTTAAGTTTAGAAGGCAAAGATAAAAACCTATTTTTAAAATACTAAAACAAATACTAAATATTTTTGCATTTTATATTTTGTGGCATTTGTGGTTGTTTTAGGGTGTTTTGCAGCCTAAAAGCGCTCTAAAACATACTTCTATTTAACCCCTAAAACTTATAAATAGTTTAAAAGCAATACTATACATGCTTTTATATATAGCTAATTTCTGTTGCATACTTAATTAAGACCACGAGCATACTTAATCAAGTCCGTGAGCATACTTGATTAAGTCCACGGGCATTCTTAATCAAGTCCGTGGGCACACTTAATCAAGTTCATAAGCATTCTTAATCAAGTCCATGAGCATTCTTAATTAAGTTCTCGAGCATACTTAATCAAGTTCATGAGCATTCTTTATTAAGTCCACGAGCGTACTTAATTAAGTATTCGGGCACTCTTAATCAA
>CAMBIM010000138.1 GCA_945867505.1 Chitinophaga pinensis | reverse complement strand
GCGCGTTTCGAAATCTTTTGAGCGCGTTTCGCAACTTTTATAGCGCACCGCGAAAGAGTTTTTAAGGGGGAAGATTAAGAAACAGGATATACAACCTGCCTATTACCTGTTTTAAGTAAAGCAATGCAAGGGCAGAATCGGAAAATGGTCCTTCCATCTAATCATTAGTAGCTTACATAAAAAGAAAAAGGTTGACAGCATTGTCAACCTTTTTAAGAACTTAAGTTTTATAAGTAGTAACAGGATTGTAATCAACCACAATCATTTTTATTCGCTCTTAGCACCCCGCACCATTACTTCGATGGCATCCCATTGTTCATGCGTTACGGCTTCGAACATGTTAAACTCGCCTGCGCCTTGCAGCCATTCGCCACCGTCAATGGTTACTACTTCGCCATTTACATAAGCAGAGAAATCGGAGATAAGATAACCTGCAAGGTTGCAGAGTTCCTGATGCTCACCGGCACGTTTCATTGGCACTCGATTTTTTAAATCCATTTTTTCTTGAAACTCGCCCGGTACTAATCTATCCCAAGCTCCTTTTGTTGGGAATGGTCCCGGTGCAATGGCGTTGGTGCGTATGCCATATTTACCCCACTCTACAGCTAGTGAGCGGGTCATAGCCAATACACCGGCTTTAGCGCAGGCAGAAGGAACTACATAAGCAGAACCCGTCCACGCATAAGTAGTTACAATGTTGAGAACCGTTTTGTTGGTTTGTTTAGCGGCAATCCAGTGTTTGCCCAAAGCCAGCGTGCAGTTGTACGAACCGCGAAGGACAATATCTACAATAGTATCAAACGCGCGGTTCGACAAACGTTCAGTGGGTGAAATAAAGTTACCTGCTGCGTTATTGATGAGGGTATCAACTCCGCCAAATTTTTTAATGGCTTCTGCCAGCATGTTTTCTACCTCGGCATATTTGCGCACATCGCATTGTACGGCAAGCACCTGTCCTCCTGTTTCTGCCATTAGTTCATCGGCAGTTTTTTGCAGCACATCCAATTTGCGGCTGCTGATAACCACATTGGCTCCCAGTTGCAAAAAATATTTGCTCATCGATTTTCCGAGACCGGTTCCTCCACCGGTAATTAAAACTGTTCTTCCTTTAAGTGCTCCGTCTCTTAACATGCCGTCTGTGTAAGCCATAGTGATTTGTTTTTAGTTTATAGTTTGTTGTTTCTTGGTTTAGTACTGACCTGTATTTAGTAAAACTAAAGTACACGCTTCTTCGGTTTTAATACCGTTTTGTTCGGCTACTTTTCCCAGCTCCGTATTTTCAGCACCGGGGTTGAATATAATTCTGCGCGGCTTGGCGGCAATTATTTTATCGTAATAACCTTGTTGATGGATGGGACTTAAATACATAGTTACCGTATCTATCTTTTCGTTTTCGGGAAAAGAAGATTGAATAGTTACATCGGCAACGATGCCTGTATCGCGCCCTACGGCAACTACTTCATGTTGGTGCGCGCGAAGCAGGTTTATGGCTTTGTTAGAGTAACGCGAAAGATTGGTGGAAGCACCGAGGACGAGGGTTTTCATAATTTACAGTTTATCAATAGCACTCTTTAATCTCTTCTTCAAATCATCAGAAATATCAAATAAAGGTAAACGAAGATGACTTTCGCATACGGCTAAAACTTCAAGCGCATACTTTACACCACCGGGGTTACCTTCAGCAAATAGCATATCGGTAATATCGTTCAGTTTGTAATGAAGTTTTCTGGCTTCTTCAAAATTTCCTTTTAAACCCTGACGAACCATTTCTGTAAATATTTTTGGAAAGGCTTGTCCTACTACAGAGATTACTCCATCAAGACCATAAGCCAATAAACCAAGTGTAACGTTATCATCACCCGATACCAACAAAAAATCTTTCGGTTTGTTTTTAGCAATCTGCATACATTGGTTGAAGTCGCCAGAAGCTTCTTTCATGCCGATGATATTTTCAACTTCTGCCAAACGTAAAGTAGTTGATGCCAGCATGTTTGAAGCGGTTCGCCCCGGAACATTATAAAGAATAATAGGACGAGGTGCTGCGGCAGCAATTGCTTTATAATGTTCAATAATTCCGTTCTGTGTTGGCTTATTATAATATGGCGAAACAGATAGAATAGCATCTATCCCCTTGAAATGAAACTCCTCAATATCTTTTATTACCTGATGTGTGCTGTTGCCACCAAAGCCTGCTACCACAGGAACTCTGCCCCCAGTTTTTTCGATGGTGAAATTCAGAATATCTAATTTCTCCTGCTTATCAAGATTTACACTTTCGCCAGTTGTACCGAGTGTAACCACATATTCCACTCCGCCTTTAATACTGTAATCAATTACTTTTTCAAGACCGTTAAAATCGATGGCTCCGTTTTTTGTAAACGGAGTAACCAGGGCAACACCTGTGCCCCGCAGTTTACTTTGAATCATATTGAATTTTATTTAAAAAATGTGTTGACTGATTTAAGAAGTGCTGCAAATCATTTTTATCGCCCATGTTTATCATCATGTCGTAGTAATCGGTTTTCTTTTCATCGAAAATTCCGAGCCGCCATTTGGCTTTTGAGGTACGGGATACGTATTCTAATGGAAAGTTTTCTTCGGTAAATGCAGCGAGGAGCAAATCAAAATTCTTATCCGCAAATTTTTCTACGCGTTCATCAACGGGTGTTCTGTTCCAACTTAAGTTTTTTGTATTGAAGATGAGCACGTCTGCCTTGTGGTCAATCTTCTTGTCATCTACAAAGCCGAGAATATCTACGGTCTTTCCATCGGTGCGCAAATGTTCGGCAAACTTGGTGATGATAATATCGTTATCGGGATTGGTGCTGTTGTAAACAATACCTACAGTTTTAGCATCGTGCAGATTGGTGAGAATTCTTTCGGGCTTTAACCCTTCAAGTTTCCTTTCGATATTTTTCCGGTAGAAATAATTTCTGATGTCGTCCCACAGTTCCATTACGCTTCCTTTTCTTGCAACACATCATAAATACCTATTCGTGAATACTTGTCAATGCGGTTTGTAATTCTTTCGTCAGCAGTGAAGGTTTCCAATTCTTCTATATTCTTAATAATAGTGCGCTTCAAAGTCTTTGCAATTTCTTCAGGGTTTGAGTGAGCACCACCTACCGGTTCTTTTATAATGCCATCAATAATTCCGAACTGTAATAAATCCTGTGGCGTTGGTTTCAACGCTTCGGCTGCTTTTTCTTTGTGTTCCCAACTGCGCCATAAAATAGAAGAACAAGACTCGGGCGATATAACCGAATACCAAGTGTTCTCTAACATCAACAACTTATCGCCAACGCCAATTCCTAATGCGCCACCACTGGCACCTTCGCCAATTACAATGCAAAGCACCGGCACTTTCAAAGCCGCCATTTGCATCAGGTTGCGGGCAATGGCTTCACCTTGTCCGCGCGCTTCTGCTTCTTCACCGGGATAAGCACCAGGCGTATCAATAAGGGTAATAATTGGTTTGTTGAATTTTTCGGCAAGCTTCATCAAGCGCAAAGCCTTTCGATACCCTTCAGGGTTTGGCATACCGAAATTGCGGTATTGGCGCATCTTGGTATTCGCTCCCTTTTGGTGACCGATAATCATGTAGGTCTTACCGTCAATTTCGCCAAAGCCACCAATTATTGCTTTATCATCTTTAAAGTTGCGGTCGCCAAAAAGTTCTACGAACTTATCGGTAATATATTCAATATAGAAGAGAGTGTAAGGTCTTTCAGGATGGCGACTAACCTGAATACGCTGCCAAACCGAAAGATTGGAATAAATCTCTTTTTGTTTCTCCTTTATTTTGCACTCCATTTCGCTTATCTGGTCTTCTACCGAAACATGCGTAGCTTGCCCCGACTCCTTCAACAGTTCAAGTTGCAGGGTCAGTTCTTCAATAGGTTTTTCAAATTCGAGAAATGTCATGGAGGGCAAAGAAAGAAAAAATAACTGCGTTTCATCGGTGTAATCAACAGTAAGGAAGTGGCATAGAGTTTTACTTTTGCGACCAATACCATGAGCAAACACAGACGCGACCAAACCCTTAACGAAGAAACCGCCAATTGGATTACCCATGCCGTGGGTATTGCTTTTTCAATTATTACCATTCCGTTTATGATGGCTTATGCCATTAACCATAGCAGCTATTCCACTGTTTGGGGCGTTTCGGTTTTTGGCTTTGCTATGCTGATGGTTTATATGGCATCGACTATTTACCACGCTACTAAACCAAATACCAAGGCCAAGCGCGTGCTGCGCATTTGGGACCATATCGGCATTTTTGTAATGATAGCCGGCAGTTATACTCCTCTTGTTATAAAGTATATTGATACACCAACCGCTACAATTTTCTTAAGCATTATGTGGAGCATTGTTGTGCTGGGCAGTATTCTCAAAATCTACTTCACCGGTAAATACGTGCTGCTGGAAGTGATAATTTATATTGTAATGGCATGTATGCTGGTGTTTATCATTAAGCCTTTGGTGGCAAACATCCCTTCAGAAATTTTCACCTATATACTTGCCGGAGGAATATTTTATGCAGTAGGTGTTGTTTTTTATTTATGGAAGAAACTGAATTACCACCATGCCGTGTGGCACGTGTTCGTGCTGGCAGGAACTGTTACGCACTTTGTGGCGATTTATAAAAGTATACCGGTTCTTGTAAGATTCTCTTAAAGAATCTCCTTCAATTCAATCAGCGTAGTAATTTCAAAAGTAACAGGTTCGCGTTTGCGTTTCTTTTTGGGGTTGAAGAAGATTTGATCCATACCCGCATTTCTTGCACCAACAATATCGGTGTTATAGTTATCGCCAATCATGATAGATTCTGCCGCGTTTGTTTTAGCGCGTTCCATAGCAATTTCAAAAATTGCTTTGTCGGGTTTTTGTGTGCCTACTTCTTCGCTTACAATAATGTGTTCAAAAAAAGGTTTTAGTCCGCTGTTTTCTATCTTAATCCATTGCACTTCGACAAAGCCGTTAGTGATTAAATGCAGCGTGTATTTTCCTTGTAAGTATTTCAATACATCAACAGCATCAGCAAACAAAGCGGTCATCTTCGGGCTAAGGTCAAGGTAGCTTTGCGCCATAGTTTCGGCTAAGGCTACATCATTTATTCCAAATTCTTTTAGTGTATCAAGAAATCTTCCGAGGCGCAGTTTTTCTTTCGACACAATTTGGTTGTGATAACGCGCCCAGTAACGGTCGTTAATGGGAACATAGCGGTTGTAAAAATTATCGAACACAGGAACTCCTTTTTCAATCAGGTTCTGTTCGGTATAAATTTGGAGTAATGCTTGCTTAGAATTAGTTTCAAAATCCCAAAGGGTATGGTCAAGGTCGAAGAAAATGTGTTTGTATGTTTTCATGGCGTAACCCGGAAAGGGTTTTTTAAACCCTTTCCGGGTTTGGTCTATTTAATTTCCTGGCAAAGCTCTATCAAAACTCCGTTGGTGGTTTTCGGATGAAAGAAGAACACCAATTTGTTATCGGCACCACGCTTAGGCTTTTCTGAAATTGGTTGAAAACCTTCTGCTTTTAATCTTTCTACTTCTGCTTCTATGTTTTCTACCGCAAACGCCAAATGGTGGATTCCTTCCCCGCGTTTGTCTAAATATTTTGCAATCGCGCTTTCTTCATTGGTAGCACCAAGCAACTCAATTTTGCTTTCGCCAATTTGAAAGAAAGAAGTATCTACGTTTTCGGACTCTACTAATTCGCTTTTATATTGCGGCTTGCCCAAAAGCTTTGCATACACCTCATTCGACTTCTCCAAATCTTTAACGGCAATTCCTATGTGTTCAATCTTCAGCATCGGTCAAAATTTCTGATTCGGCACAAAGGAATGATTATTGATTAAATTTGCCGAATCAAATTGAGAAACCATGCTATACGTATCAGAAACTGCCAAAGCCAAGATTGAAGAAATAAAATTGAAAGACCACAAGCCTGAACATTTTGTTCGTGTAACGGTAGATGGAGGAGGTTGCTCCGGCTTATCTTATAAAATGGATTTTGATAATGTGCTGAAAGGTGATGATCAAGTGTTTGAAGATAAGGGAGTGAAGTTAGTTACTGACTTACGTTCTTTCTTATATGTATGCAACACCACCCTCGATTTCTCTGATGGGTTAAACGGTAAAGGATTTGAATTCAAGAATCCGAACGCTACACGCACCTGCGCTTGCGGGGAAAGTTTTGCAGTATAACGCTTACCCTTTTATATAAGAAAGAGTTTTTGCTACTACTGCCATTAAGAGGAGGACGATAAGCATGATGGCTACCATTAGATTCCATTTAATACTTATCAATACGATTACAAATCGGAATTTGATTCAAACAAATAACAGAGTAGAGTTTGTTTGACGAAGAGAATCCACTAATTGCATGAATTTAATTCATGCAATTAGTGGATTCTTTAATTTTGTATCTATCAATAAAGCGGAAACTGCTTCATGTACTCATTCACCTCATTCTTCACTTTCAGAATGGTGGTTTCGTTTTCAATATCCAAAACAATTCTTTCAATCCACTCGGCAATTTGCTGCATGTCTTTTTCTTTCATGCCGCGCGTGGTGGCTGCCGGTGTTCCTAAACGAATACCCGAAGTAACAAACGGGCTTTTGTCATCAAACGGAACCATGTTTTTGTTGCAGGTAATGTCGGCTTTCACCAACGCGTTTTCTGCTTGCTTACCAGAAACATTTTTACTGCGCAGGTCAATCAGCATTAAGTGATTGTCGGTGCCACCTGAAATAATTCCGTAGCCTTTACCAACCAATGCACTTGCCAATGCCTGCGCGTTCTTCACTACTTGTTGCTGATATATTTTAAATTCTGGAGTCAACGCTTCGCCAAACGCGATTGCTTTTGCAGCTATTACGTGTTCAAGTGGTCCGCCTTGTGTACCAGGGAAAACGGCAGCATCCAAAAGCGCGCTCATCATTTTAATTTCTCCCTTCGGTGTTTTTTCACCAAACGGATTTTCGAAATCTTTACCCAAAAGAATT
>CAMBIM010000137.1 GCA_945867505.1 Chitinophaga pinensis | reverse complement strand
TTGTAATTAGAAGTGTTAGCTGTAATGGGTGTGTGCCAATTTAAAGTAGAATCGCGCAACGGAACCTGACAACCGCTTTGGTAGAAAATATTTCCATCAACATCGGCATACATAGTATTGAAGAGTGGAACGGCTTCCATCTTTAATGCCGTTTCAAATTCCTTAAAATTGTTTGCCTTGTTCATGCGGAACCACTGTTCGGTAGCACGTAAATCCATTGCTCCAGGAAAGCGAATGGCATACCAACCCTGCTTAGACTGAAACACCGGACCGTATTCGCAATTGCGAATCTTCTTTGCCATGCCAATTTTAATTCCACCCAACTTAATCTTAAGGTGTGCGGTTTTAGTTTGGAAAGTTTTCCATTCACCATCATACCAATATTTATTGCCCTTGTGTTTTAGTTTGTAGATGTCGCCAAAGGTGTGGTAGTTGGTGGTGTGCGCCCAACCCAAATTTTTATTACTGCCTACAAATATGGTAGTCCCACCGGGGAACAAGCCACCAATAATATCCCAACCTTCATCGCTTTTAATGTGCGCTTCATACCAGGCAAATCTTCCTTCAATAGGTTGATGTGAGTTGACTAACAACCAGCCTTTGCCATCTTCGGTGTGCGATGGTGCAATTGCCATGGAGTTAGAGCCCACTTCATTGGGCTGGTGAAGTAATTCAATGTGATTGTCTTTGATAGATTTTAACGCCATGCCAGCGCCTGCAAAAAGTGTGAGTGTAAGCGTAGAGCCTTTCAGCATATCCGTAGGTTTAAAAGGCAATGCTTTTTGCAGCAACACTTCTTCGGAATGTTTGGCGGCATAATCATTTACACCTTGCGTATATCCTTCTAATACTTTTCTAAAATCGCTGGATATTACACGCTCGTAATTATTGTCAACCAGCGTATCTATACCAAAAAATTTCAAACCAAAATCGAACAGCACTCCTTCTTTGCCCAGCACTTCGCCTAACATTCCTTTGGCAGAAAGCAAATTGTGCTGAATGCTTTTAAAGTCGTCTTCGCAATGCGCATAAGCTAAACCATAAGCGGCTTCTGCATCTGTGCGTCCATAAATATGCGGCACACCAAAACTGTCGCGGGCAATAGTAATGTTGGCAGGGTTTATTTGCGAAAAGCTGATAACTGCTGACAGGCAAAGTAAAAATGTAAGGAGAGGTTTCATGAATTGATTTCCAGTTTTGAGTGTTGTAAAGAAAATCTTTTTCCACACTTGAGCCTATTCAGCTAAACGTTCTTGAGCCGAGACAGATTACATTTAACACCGTTTTTTAGAACAATTTTCCGGTAGGCTTGAGCTTTTCATGAAACACCTAGTTTATTAATTTCGGAATTGAACAAAAACAAAATGTAACCGTTCAAATTACCGATTTGAATGGACTTGTAGTAAAAGAATTGCTGAACAGAAATGCTGTAAGCGGCAAACAAAACTTAAATGCAGACCTAAGCGAATTGAGCAGCGGTATGTATGTTGCCCGTATTACTACAATCCAAAAATTCTCACATAGTCTTTACATGTAGTGGGTTTAATGAGCCGCTTCCTCAAAAGGGAAGCGGTTTTAATTTTTAGAAAACCGCAGTGTCTTCCGGCTCTGCGGAGACCTTGCAGGGGACGTAATTAGATTCAAAGTTTTCATACCTTCAATTTCAATTCAGCGCAATGATTGATTTTGAAAAGCTCAAACACGTATTTCCGTTTTTTCAGGAATTGAGCACTGATGATGTGTTCAATTTTTTAGAACACACCCGAATAGTAAAGCTGAATGCGGGTGATATTTTTTTGAAACAGGGTTCGCGTAAGAGCAATATCTATTTTGTAAAGCAAGGTTTGATTCGTTCATTTTTGGTTAATGAAAAAGGCGAAGAAATTACCAACCGCATTCGTTACGAAAATCAAGCGATGTCTTGCTATGAAATTGATATGCTCAACGAACCCTCCCGTTTTAATCTACAGGCATTAGAACCCACTGAACTTATTGTGATGGATGTAAAAACCATGCAACAAATTGTTCATGGCAACCCAAAGTTGGAACCGGGCCTCCGTTTTTTTGTCAATAGCAGTTTGGTTGAAGCATTGAGCGCAGTAGATGATTTTATGCTGCTAAGTGCCGAGCAGCGCTATCTAAAGTTTATAAAAGAACATCCCGAATTGCTCAACCGCATTCCCAATAAATACATTGCCAATGTGCTGGGCATTACCCCGCAGTCGCTAAGCCGAATTAGAAAAAGGATTGCTACCAAAAAACAGTAATTAACTTTAGTTAATTTTTTTGGCATCTGTCTGTTTAACTTCGTGCTGCCAAAAACACCAAGTGTGACATGGAACAGATTGCCAAAATATTCTCGATAGCTATGCCCATATTCCTGGTGCTCATATTGAGTGAAAAACTAATCGGCTATTTAAAAGGGAACGATACGGTTCCCTGGATGGATGCCTTATCCAGTTCTTACTCGGGCATTACACTTGCTGTAAGAGCATTGTTTGGCTTAGGCATATCCATAGTTTCTTACGAATTTATGTATCAGCATTTAGCTATTACACATATTGAAACCACCTGGCTGGTTTACCTGGTTGCATTCGTTGTGCTTGATTTTGAATTTTACTGGGGGCATCGCCTACATCACGAAATAAACTTTCTATGGAACAATCACCTCATCCACCACAATTCGGAAGAGTATAACATAGCTACCTCCATGCGGCAACCTTTCTTAGGGTTTATAAACTTTCTTTTCTTTTTATCTCTTCCGGCTGCACTACTCGGTCTTTCGCCAACCGTTATTGCTATTATTTTACCCATTCATAAATTTTCGCAGGTTTGGTATCATACCAGGCAGATTGGTAAGCTCGGATTTTTAGAATATATAATTGTAACACCTTCGCAGCATCGTGTTCATCATGCACAGAACGCTATTTATCTAGATAAAAATCATAGTGCCATTTTTAATATTTGGGATAGATTATTCGGCACCTTTCAAGAGGAATTGGACAGCGAATCGCCCGTGTATGGTATTACCCGCCCGTCACATACATACAACCCCATAACCATCAACTTTGAGCATTTGATTCTACTGATAAAAGATGCCTGGCGGGCAGAAAAATGGATGGATAAACTGACGATTTGGTTTAGACCCACCGGATGGCGCCCGAAAGGATTTGAAGAAAAGTATCCGGTAACGAAAATTACAGATCCATATCATTTTGAGAAGTATCATCCTCCGTATTCAACATCCTTATTGCTTTGGAGCAACATTCAGTTTTTTACCATATTCTTCTTTCTTGTTTACATTCTGCATGATGTTTCGGTTATAGGAATGCCCGGTATATCCATTTTAGCTGTTTTTGTTTTGGTGCAGGTATATAGTGCCACCGAGTTAATGAACCGAAACAAATGGGCACCGCTGTATTCCCTCATTTCCACACTTGTTTGTTTTGCGATATACTTTAACGACACAAGTTGGTTTGGCACAGATGTTATATCCGCACTCATTCCACCAATGTTTTTAATTTATTTTCTTGTGCAAACAATAGTGGCATTTGTGTTCAGTAAGGAATTTGCTTTCATCTCTTCTCCACAATTAAGAACAATTCAAGATTAAATTTCCGAAATACAAAATATTTCAAGAATGGAAATGACCCTATGAAAAAAATCTATATCATAACCCTGCTTTTCTTCCTTGCTTTCAAAGGAAATACACAAGCCCCACCCAACAATCAAGCTGCGGTAATTAAAGATTACTACCATTTAGAAACGAAAGATGAACAGACCGAAAGACTAGCTTGGTTTACCTCTGCCAAATACGGTATGTTCATTCACTTTAGTTTATCGAGCCAACTGGGTGGAAGATGGAAGGGAAAGCAGATAAAAGGTTACAGCGAATGGATACAAGCATTCGCCAGTATTAAAGACAAAGAATATTCACCATTGATTACAACCTTCAGCCCGGAGAAGTTTAATGCTGAAGAAATAGTGAAAGCGGCAAAAGAATCGGGCATGACTTATTTGGTAATTACTTCAAAACATCATGAAGGTTTTTGCCTGTGGGATAGCAAACAAACCGATTTTGATATAGCCAATACGCCTTACCAAAAAGACATTATCAAGCAATTGAAAGAAGCCTGCGACAAGTATCACCTCCGTTTCGGAATTTATTACAGTGTGCTCGATTGGCACCAAGGTTCGCAAGTTTATTCTCCGAGCCGTTGCAGAGATTGGCTTACCATATACAGCTATTACCGCCCTATAATGAAATTGAATCAAAAGGCTGCTTATACAAAATATATGTATAACCAATTAGCAGAATTGGTGGCTAACTATAATCCCGATATTTTATGGTTTGATGGCGCATGGCAGCATTGGTGGAAGGAAAAAGATGCCGTTAACCTTTACAACTACGTGCGAAGTTTAAAGCCCTCTATTGTTATCAATAACCGATACGGCAACTCTTCCGGCAAATACGATAAAGATTACAAAACACCCGAGCAGCGAAGCAATGAAAATAGTGGCTTGCCTTGGGAGGCATGTTATACCCTTAACAGCTCATGGGGCTATAAAATAGATGATGAAAACTACAAGGAGGCAGATGTGGTTTGGCAGAAATTAAAGGATATTAATTCGCGTGGCGGCAATCTACTTTTGAATATAGGTCCCAAAGGTGATGGTTCTGTGCCTCCAAAAAGTATTGAAAGATTGAAAGAAATTAAGGTTCTTATGGACGGGCAGAAAGAGGTAATAAAACTAAAAGAATAAAAAATGGAAACTTTTGCAAGCGCTCTGAAATTTGTATTGCCACTGTTTATTATACTCATGCTAATTGAATTGATTGTGGCTAAAATCAAAAAGAAAGATGTTATCAAGAGTATGGATGCTGTTTCAAGTCTTAGCTCAGGTTTGACAAACACGCTGTTTAAAATATTAGGATTGACCGTTTACATAGTTTCTTACGATCATTTATTGAAGCACATCGTTCTCTTCCCAATTCAATCCAAAGCAATACAATATATTATTGGTTTTCTTGTGCTTGATTTCTACGTTTATTGGTGGCACAGGTGGCGTCATCAATACAACATTTTGTGGAATGAACACCTCATTCACCATAGCAGCGAAGAATACAATTTACCGGTGGCTCTCAGACAAACGATTGCTGACTTCTTCAATCCCGCTACCTTTCTATTTGCTCCTGCTGCGATATTTGGAATTTCCTTAGAAACCCTAACAATATTAGGAGTTGTAATGCTTTTCGGAGGGTTTTGGTATCACACAGAATTGATTGGCAAAATGGGTTTCCTAGAATATTTTCTCGTTACACCTTCTCATCACCGCATTCACCATGCCATAAACCCTATATATATTGACAAAAACTATGGCGGCATTTTAATTATCTGGGATAAACTATTTGGCACTTTTCAAGAAGAACTGCCTGATGTAAAACCTGTGTATGGAATTACACGACCGGTTCGCTCATGGAATCCTATCAAGATAAACTTCATTCACATTACATTACTTACAAAGGATGCCTTGCGAACCTCTAACATCTGGGACAAGTTTCGCATTTGGTTTATGCCTACCGGTTGGAGACCGGCTGATGTAGCCGAGAAATACCCTGTGCCTTACACCAAAGATGTTTATACCCGTGAAAATTACATGCCCAGTGCGAGTATTTATTTGAAAATTTGGGCTTGGACACAGCTAAGCTTTACCTTTTTACTGATGGCATTTTTGATTATGCAAATAGCGGTAATTGGCAAGCAAGCATTATTCGTTTACGCTTCCTTTATTTTCCTTTCAGTATATAGCTACACCTCGTTGATGGATAAATCCAGATATGCCTGGCTTTTTGAATTGGTGCGATTGTTTTGCGCATTGGGGATAATCAATTTTTACGGAGGTTGGTTTACACTTGATAATTTTCTACCGCACGGCACTAGTATAGTTTTGACTTACCTTATAGTTTCAACAATAGTAAGTTTAGCTTTTGAATATTTTGAATTTAAAACAAACACCAACCTTGTTGAAGCAAGCGTATAGAATTTACAGAAAAAGATTTGGGATGGAGATTTCCTTCTTTCCCCAAAGGGCCTTCGCCCACTCTTACTTCCTGCCCACCAACCTCCAACGCCTCCTTCGGTGTTTTAAACTGTAACTCCAAATCGCTTTTTTTCAGTGGTAGATTAATCCGCGCGAGGCACTGCGAGTGACGAAGCAAATGGAGCGAAGCAGAATTCACGAATTCCTTTGAAATAATTATATCATGAGTAATCCCATCACTAAGCGATCGTCATTGCGACCCGATAGCTATCGGGTCTGCGAAGCAATCTCCTCTTTCACGCAAGGAGATTGCTTCTTCAGATACCTTGAGGATTTTAGAGGAAACTACTTCTTCTCATACTTCTCAAAAGCAAAATCCACATCCGTCTTTATTACTTCGGCAATATTCATGACCACCGCCTTAGGTATTTTTATTTTATGGTCTACCAGTTTTACATCAAACACAGCCGTGGCTTGTACCGGTGCGCCATTCTTAATAGTGAGCTTGCCTTTTATTTCGCGGTCTTGCTTAATGCCGTGCATTTCCAGCGTGCCCTTCAGCGTAATATCATACACGCCATCTTTTGCAAAATCAATAGCCTCCACTATAGCCATATCTAAAACCGAAGCAGGATACTTATCGCTCTCCATGTAGTTTTCGTTAAAATGCTCTTGCATTAACTTATCCTTAAACACAAAACTGGTCTGCTGAATTTTAGAATAAACCTTTTTGGTTTGCGTGTTTAGCACACAAACAGCAGTGTTGCTGGTAGCTTCAATATCTTCTAAAGGGCTGGCTGAAAAGAAATGGATTTTACCCTTAGTGCAGGCATACGTATTGTTGTATTTTTCCTGTGCCGATAGTTGAAGAACAACCGCAAGAAGAAAAATGGAAAGTAATGGCTTCATAAAATTTGATTTTACAACACCGGTTTACTGCGGATATCCGCGCTCGCCCCAGCATTGTATATACGTAATCAAACTGTCTGCCAGTTTATCGTA
>CAMBIM010000136.1 GCA_945867505.1 Chitinophaga pinensis | reverse complement strand
GTTGGATTGCAGATGCCAAGAGGGAATTGGGCTTGACAAAGAGAAAAGCATACAACAGAATTAACCTTAATTCAGTGGAATACCCTTGTCCTACTGCTGAAATAAAAAACAGAATAATTGATATAATTAGTGCTTGAGTAGGTTAAAGTATATGCGAAATAATATCACGCATTATTTGCAAATTACAACCATTTAAGGGGGCTTCAGGGAAATTTAGATTAAACCATGTTCTAGTGAGCAAAGCCATGTTGTTATTGTTTTGGTCATAAAATGCTTTTGCCATGCAGATTGATACAGGTGGTATGTATTTAAAATAACCTGCACGGTTTGCATTTGGGGGTTTAGTGTATTTTATAGCACCATTTAAAGCTACACTTAAAAAATAATCGCCCCTATCATATTGGTTGCCGTGTTGATTTATCAAATCAACAAGCTGCAAATAATATTCACACATTTGGGTTTCGTATTTGCTGTTTAATTCCTTGAAAAAGTAACTTTCAATTTGGGCGATGTAAAATTAAAACCTGTAACCGCTGGGTTGTTGGGTAAAACAAGATAAAAATTAAATGTCCCTGTTTGTTGATTACACCCACCCGTGTAAGTGTAAGGATCCGTTAAAGGTATTGTAGAAGCATTTAGGGGGATGTAATAAATGTTTCCTAGATAACTAAAAATTCGACCCGGGCTTGCCGGTAATCCTGAAAAAATTCTTTTGACAGGGGCATAAATAGAACCATTACACGCACCGTTAGCAAACCAAGCATAATTATCATAACTACCAGAAGTGGCTGTCATTTCTGACAAGTACAACGAATCAGAAAACCTGCTAGCCTGGAAATTGCTTCCCGAGCCACCATCACCAATAGTAAAATCGTATCTATAATTGTTTTCGGTGAGAAAGGTATGTGCATCTATCATTACATCATTGATAGAAGGGTCCGTGATAGGAACATCGTTAATTTTAACTATGAATTTTGAAAAGGGTAATACAACCTGGTTTCCTTGAGAAATTTTAAGAGTATCGTTGGATAAAGAAAGTGTTTGGATTACTGAAGGTCCTGTTGCCCCTGTTAATCCCGTAGCACCGGTAGCACCAGTTGCGCCTGTGGTGCCAACTCCTGTTACTCCAGTTGAACCCGTTGCACCCGTGGAACCTGTAGATCCGGTAGCACCAGTGTTTCCTATAATGCCTGTTTCTCCTGTAGAGCCGGTGGCACCGGTCGCGCCCGTAGAACCTGTATTGCCTCCATTACCAGAAAACAGTGCATAAGGAACACTAAGAAACTGTGTAGTACCCATAACCTGAAAGTTTGTACCGCCACTTGCGTCTAAACCAACTTTCAAATAATAAGAATCATTACCCCAATTGATTGCATTAAATACACCTTGCTGAACTGCACCAGTACCCATGGTGAGATTAAATAAACCAAATTGATTGGTAGTGATGAAATGATTTTCCTGATACTGAATGGGTCCAACAGTTGAACCTTTCAAGATACTAAATTGAATTCCTACATTTTGATTTACAAGAGGATTACCAAAACCATCTCTTGCAATTGCACTATATGAAAACGCTTGTGGAGGAGCAACTTGAGAATAGGAATTGAACAGGAGAATTGTAAAAATAATTAGTAAAGAATTTTTCATGGCTTTGGATTTCAGCTTAAATGTAGCAGTGATTTTTAGAAATAGATATAAAATAGGAAGGGAGTTAATTATCTAAAACAAATATAAGATTCCACACTTCGCAAAGCCTCGTTCAGTATGACAAAGCGTGCAAGTTTGTCATGCCGAGGCACGAGGCATCTTGTATTTGTTTTTATTACTACCCCGCCTTCGGCACCCCTCCTAAAACAGGAGGGGAATGGTATGTCTTTTTGCATTTAGATTCCCCTCCTGTTTCAGGAGGGGTTGGGTTGCCCTTTGCTTAGTGGGGTGGTAATTAAACTGAGCGGGCTTGTTGTTTGCGCGAGGGATAGAGCGGAAAGCCTTTTTTGCTGTAAGGCGGAAGAACCACCCCGCCCGCGACGGGCACCCCTCCTTGAACAAAGGAGGGGAATTCAATGCAGCAGCAAAAAAGCTTGAAGCGATAGCCCGACCCGCTGCTTTGAGCGGGACGCGCTGTAACAAAAATCAGGGGATTGCTTCGTCAGTCCGCAAAGCCGGACTTCCTCGCAATGACGTGCGCTTCCTAAACTATCTCTTCCGGCTTGGCGTCAACGGTTACGTTGTTGCGGCTTTTTAGGCGCACGAGCAAGCCTTCAGTTTTAGGCATTTCGTATTCGAAGAAATATTGCAGGGTAAGCAGTTTAGATTGCAAAAACTCGGGCGAATATTTTTTAGAGGCAGAAGCCTTTTGCTGCTCGGAAACCGCGCCTTGCTTTAACCACTGCCAGCCAATGGCAATAATGCCGAAGAGTTCGAGATAGAGGGTGGCATCGGAAAGGAAAATTTCGGGTCCGTGCTTTTGCGCCACGCCCATGAGGCGCATGGTGAGCTCCTGCAGTTGCGTGAGTTTTTGTTCCAGCGCCTCGGCATAGGTTTTAAGCGATTCGAATTGCTTTGCCTTTTCTATATCGGCAAAAACATCCTGCATGAGCAGCATGGTGGCCTGTCCGTTTTTGAGCATTACTTTGCGGCCGAGTAAATCCATACCGTGTATGGCGGTGGCGCCTTCGTGCAGGGTGTGTATGCGGGTTTCGCGGAAGAACAACTCGGCCATAAACTCTTTGGTAAAGCCGTAGCCACCGAAAATTTGCAGCGCGGTGCTGGTGGTTTGTATGCTCATTTCGGCCGGATACGATTTTACGATGGGCGTAAGCAGTTCGAGTTTGAGGAAATTGTTTTCGGCTTCTTCACCGGTAGATGTTTTGGATTGGTCGAGATACATGCAGGCTTGCAGCTCGAGCGCCAGCGTTCCTTCTACCATTGCTTTTTGAAAGAGCAGCATGCGCTTTACATCGGCATGATGGATGATAGGAATCTGCGGTTTAAGCGGGTCTTTCTCGGTAAGTTTACGACCCTGCAAACGCACGTTGGCATAGTCCAACGAATAGTAATACGCAGCGGAAGCAATGGCAGTGGCGCTAACACCTACGCCAATGCGCGCTTCGTTCATCATCTGAAACATGTAGCTTAAACCTTTGTGCTCTTCGCCCACCAGGTAAGCGTGGCAATCGTTCTGCTCGCCCATTATTAAGTGCGCGATAGGTGCACCGTGGTAACCCATTTTGTGGAAGAGGCCTGCGGTGTGTACGTCATTAAAAACAAGTTCACCGTTTTTATCGGGGCGCATACGCGGCACTACAAAAAGCGAAATGCCTTTGGTGCCAGCCGGTGCGCCTTCAATGCGCGCGAGCATCAGGTGAATAATGTTGTCGCAGCCATCGTGGTCGCCACAACTGATAAATATTTTTTGACCCTTTAGTAAATAATGTCCTTCAGCGGTGCGGGTAGCTGTGCTTACAATATCAGAAAGTGAACTTCCAGCTTGCGGCTCGGTCATGGCCATAGTGCCCTGCCATTCACCGCTCATCATTTTAGGAATAAAAGTTTCCTGCAACTCTTTGGTTCCGAAGGCCTCGATTAAATGCGCGGCACCGGTGGTAAGAAAAGCATAAGCCATTGGCGAATAATTAGCAGCCGCCATAATAAATGCCGCTGCCTGCATGATGGTAAACGGCACCTGCTGTCCGCCAAATTCATGTGGTGCAGAAATCGAAATCCAACCATCTTCCCCAAACTTTTTCATCAACTTGCCCATTTGCGGGTGCACTTTTATCCGCGCATTTTCTACATAAGGAGGATTGCGGTCCATCTCTAATAATATAGGGCGCAGGTGATTGGTGGAGAGCGAATCAGCAGCTTCCACTATCATGTCGAAGTTCTCGAGCGTGTGCTCTTTAAAGTAATCGCGCTTGCAAAGTTCTTCTACATGAAAAACTTCGTGGAGTAAAAATTTGAGGTTCTCTTTGGAGTAAAATTTGTCTGACATAGTTGGAATTTAAAAGCCACAAAACAATTTAGAAAAGCCAAGAATTGAATTTTAAAAGGCAGCCACGAATTACACGAATTATTTTTGAAGAACAACAATGAATTGCACGAATTATAAAACAAGGCGTTTGTATTCGAGGGAAGGATTGCCAAAGTTCACTAATAATGCAAGTTTCAATTTTGATACGGCAAGGTAGTTAAGTGATTGGGCAATGTGATTAGGTGTTAGGGTGCTGCAATTTTTTACTTCAAGAATTATTTTGTCCATCATTACAAAGTCAGCAAAAAACTTATGGGGCATTACCACGCCTTTGTATTCGACTTCATATCCAACTTCTCTTTCGAATTTTATTTTCTGTAAATCAAATTCATACTGAAGCGCATCTTTAATCACAATTTCAGAAAACCCACCGCGCCCTAAATGTTTATGCACCTGCATGCAAATGCCGATTATTTTATAGCTCTCTTCAGGATATACAAGATGCTTTTTGTCTTCCATACTAATTGCCTTTCTAATTCGTGAAATTCGTGGCTTCTCTCTTAAGCTAATTTATTGTTGCTGATGAATTTTGAAAACAGTCCCGGTGCGAAGCGTTTCATTAATACGCCAAATTTTTCTTTACTGCCCGCTAAAAGAATTTCCTCCTTACCATTTTGAATAGCAGAAAGAATTTGTTCCGAAACATATATAGGGTCAAGGCCTGCCTCAATCATCTTGTTATTTCTGCCGATTGGATTTCCGTTTCTGTCTAAAGAGTTTTTAGCCACGTTGGTGTTTACAAAGCCCGGGCAAACAATCAGCACTTTAATTCCATCGCTGCCATATTCGGCACGAAGTGTATCGAAGAAACCATGCAGCGCGTGCTTGCTGGCGTTGTAAGCAGCCTGCTTACCCGTTACAATTTTGCCGAGGATACTTGAGATAACCACAATCTGCCCTTTCTTCTTTTCGAGCATAGAAGGCAATACAGCTTTTGTCAATGCCGCACCACCCAAAAAATTGGTATCAATTATTTTCTTGAGCACATCCATGCCCATGTCTTTTATTTTGCTCCAATGGCTTAAGCCGGCATTGTTCACCAGAATATCTACCTGCCCGAAATGATTCAATACTTCTTTTGCCTTTGTCTCTGCCTCTTCGTATTTAGAAACATCGAACGGAAGGATGAGGATTCTATCTGAAGAAATATTGCAGGCAGCAGCAACGCGTTTCAACTCTTCTTCGCGCCTTGCAGAAAGAATAAGCTTTGCTCCTGCTTTTGCAAACGTGTAAGCTAAGGCCTCACCAATTCCCGATGATGCACCGGTTATCCAGACTACTTTGTTCTCGAAAGATGCCATAGTATATGTTTTGTGTAGTGAAAATAAATTTTGTGCGGAATCAGTTTCCTAATTCTTTGGCTCGGTTAAAGGCGGCAAACAAGGCAGATTCAATGTTTGACTCTACGGTGTTTTCTTTCATCACTTTTAATGCGGCTTCAGTAGTTCCTCCTTTTGATGCCACACGCGCAATCCATTCTTCGCAGGTTAAATCGCTTTGATTATGTAAGTGCACTGCACCCATAAAAGTTTGGTTCACGAGTAGCTCTGCCTGCGATAAAGTGAAACCCATTTTAACGCCCGCCTGAATCATGGCTTCCATGAAGTAATAGACATAAGCAGGTCCGCTACCCGAAATAGCCGTGGCTGCATCAATCTTATTTTCATCTTCTACATAAACCGACTTACCAGTTGTATTGATCAGATTTTGCATGATAAAGAGTTCCTTCTTATCAATATCTGCCGAAGAAGTAAATACCGTCATGCCCATGCCGATTTGTGCAGGAAGGTTAGGCATGGCGCGAACAATCTTAGTAGCACCAATAGCTTCGTATATCGCAGCAATTTTAATTCCCGCCATAATAGAAAGGATGAGTTGTGTGTTCTTCACATAAGGCATAATATGTCTGCCCAGCGTGGGGAAATCCTGCGGCTTTACCGACAGGATGATAATATCTGCCTGTGCAATAAACTCACCCGCCTGCGGATGAATATTTCCTTGTGGAATTTCTTTGATGCCCGCCACGCTTCCGGTTGAACGCTCAAGAATGTATAAATCGTTGGCATCAATAAACCGCGATGCCAGAAAACTGCGGGCGTAGGTTTTACCCATGTTACCCGCTCCAATTATCAATACTTTCATGCTTATTAAATTAATTGCGCGAATGTAAATTAAATGCAGCCACGAATTTCACGAATTAGCACGAAGAAAGAATTGAAAGCATTTTTTCAATTCGTGTAATTAGTGGCTTGAATTTTTAATTATCTTCGGACTACATGAAGTGGCTGCTTATTCTTTCTTCTTTTATTCTTCAAACAGAAATTCTCTGTCAGCAGTTTAACCGGCAGCAGTTGCGCGATTTGTTTTTGCAGGCGACTGAACGCAAAACTGCGCTGGACTCTTTGGCTTTGAAGTTAGAGTGCATTGAAAAGAAAACACCCACCGAAGAAAGCTACTACGGCTTGTGCAATGGTTTGTATTGTCAGTATGATGATGGCAACTGGGCAAAACTGAAACATGTTGTTAAATCAAAGAATTATTTGAATAGCGCGGTAGAACGGGACACCAAAGACCCCGAACTGCGCTTTTTGCGTGTAATGCTGGAACACTTTCTGCCTTCATTTCTTGGCTTCAACAAACACATTCCCGAAGATTTGAAAGTGATATTCGCCAATCCGAACTTTATAGAAGACAACCCCGCGCTTAAAAAGAAAGTGCTCGACTTTTTGTTGTGGAGCAAACGTTGCACTGCCGAACAAAACAAATTGCTTCAGACTCAAATAGACGAGTTGAATAAGAAGCTAAACCCCGCTACGGTGAAGAAAAACGGGTAATTTTTCGTCTTCATTCTTGACATCCTTACCCCTTTAAAATTCATTTGAAAATGTGGCTTGTGCGTGTATATTTGCGCGCGTTTTAAAAAATCATTCAAACAATAATAATATGGCAGATGTAAAACCCGATGAAATTTCATCGATTCTCCGTGAGCAACTCGCTGGATTTAAGAGTGC
>CAMBIM010000135.1 GCA_945867505.1 Chitinophaga pinensis | reverse complement strand
GCGGATGGCTCAAGTGTTTAATGTTGATGATATCTTCCATGGTAACCAAACCCACGTAGCTTTTGCCATCTACTACAGGCAGTTGGCTCACGTTGTATTCGTGCATGGCTAACATGGCCTGCTCTCCACTATCGTCTAAGTGCAATGGTGGAACGGAATGTGATATAAGGTCTGGTGCTATCATGTTTTGTTTCTTATAAGTTAGACGGATAAAACATTTAAAAGGTACACGTTGTTGCGGTTATTGCTGTTTTTTTACAATTCTATGACAATCCTCTTCACTAGAAGGTGGTTTTCTCATTCTTTGACAAAAAGCTCTCCAATATTTTATTGAACTGCTCCGGTTGTTCCATCATGGGGGCATGGCCGCATTGGTCTATCAGGTGTAATTCGGCATTGTGCAACAACTTTCTGAATTCTTCGCCTACAAATGCGGGAGTAATGTTGTCTTGCTTTCCCCATACCAAACATACAGGCAATTTCATGTTCGGTATTTCATCGCGCAGGTTTTGGCGCAGGGCAGATTTGGCCATGACCACCAACCGGATAGCCGTTACCCGGTTGTTTACTATTTCAAAAACCTCATCTACCTGCTCTTTGGTGGCCATTTTGGGGTCGAAGAAAGTAGCCTCGGTTTTCTTCTTTACAAATTCATAATCGCCTTTGCGCGGATAGGTATCGCCAATAGAGTTCTCAAACAAACCGGAACTTCCGGTTAGCGTCATGGTCTTTACCTTCTCCGGTTTGCGGAGGAAATACATTTGCGCAATGTGCCCGCCAAGCGAGTTGCCTATTAAATGCACCTGCGTATATTTTTTATATTCAATAAACTCGTCAATGTAATCTACCATACCGGTTACGGTGGTTTGGTCAACTTCTAAAGTGTAAAGTGGTAATAAGGGAACCACTACTTTATACTTAGGCGAGAAATAGGAGATGAGGTGATTGAAGTTGCTTAACGCGCCAAAAAGGCCGTGGAGTAAAACGATGGCTTCGCCATTTCCTTCTTCGCAATAATCAAAACGCTGCTCGTGTTTTACTTCATAATTCATTCCGGACGAAAGTAATTTTTTGAAGAGAAAATAAAATTGCGTTTGTGTTAAGTGATATGAACAGCGGGGCTGGGTTGTCTGAATAACTACCCAACGTATTCAAACCAATTTTTCATCAATTGTAAGCCTTGTGGAGTAAGGATAGATTCCGGATGAAACTGTACACCTGCAATTTTAAGCACCGGATGAGTAATTGCCATTACTTCGTTTTCGTTTGTTGTAGCCGTAATCTGTAATTCGGTTTTTTCTACATCGTGCAGCACTAACGAGTGATAGCGCATGACATCAAATGTATTGGGCAGATTTTTGAAGAGATAATTATTGGTATGCGTAATAACAGAAGTTTTTCCATGCATGGGCTTGATGGCCTTTGTCAGTGTGGCACCGAAGAATTCTCCTATCGCTTGGTGACCAAGACAAATTCCGAGTATTGGTTTTGTTTGATGAAACCGTTCAATAAACTTCATGGTGATACCTGCTTCGCGTGGTGTTTTAGGACCGGGAGAAATGATAGCGGAGGTAAAATTCAGTTTTTCAATTTGCTCCAAACTCCTCTCATCATTACGGATAACCACACATTCTTTTCCGCATTGCAGAATATAATCGCGCAGGTTATAGGTAAAGGAGTCGTAGTTGTCGAGAAGAAGAACCATTTTCGAATTACAAATTACGAATTACAAATTACCAATGAAATACTAATCGCGCGGCTGTTACTTTGTAATTCGTACTTTGTAATTAATGTGCTCACAAGAGTTCATCAAACTTTTCGAACGTATCTTTAAACATCGGCACTACCTTACCGGTAATTTCCATTACGCGCGGTGCCAGGTTGCTGATGTAAGGATACACATGCGAGTTTTGTTTTTGGCTTGCCGGCACTATATCTAACCGGTTCATAAACCAAATGAACACGCACAACACATACAAGCCCAACAGCGAGTGAAGTATGCCGCCAAAAATCTGGTTAAACAGGTTCATGCTAAACGATTTCAGAATTTGCTCCAAGCCCCATGCCACCAGTTTCATTAAACCAACTACCAGCGCCAGCACTAAAATAAAAGCCACAATGGCCAGCGTTTTTGAATCAAGGTGGGCATAGCTATGCAGCAGGTTCACCATCATATAACTGAACTTAAGCGCAGCTACAATACCCAGGAACCAGCCCAGGATAGAAAAGATAGAATAGATAATTCCGTTTTTATACCCCTGGTAAAAACCAACGGCAATAAAAACCAGAAACAGAATATCGAAAACCATTTATAAAGCGGGTTTGGGTTAACTCAACAAACTCTTAACGGTGTCTGCCACCAATTTATTATCTGCTTTGCCGGCTAATTGTTTGCTCACTAGGCCCATTACTTTACCCATTTCTTTTTGAGAAGTGGCACCGGTAGCGGCAATAGCCTGTTTTACAATCTCCACCACTTCGGCCTCGCTCATCATAGCCGGAAGGTATTTTTCAATCACTTCTACCTCTTCTTTTTCTTTGTCAATTAAATCCTGGCGATTGGCTTTTTCAAATTCGCTGATAGAATCTCTGCGCTGTTTGACCATCTTCTGCAATATCTGCGATTCTTTTTCGGGGCTTACCACACCGTTAGCTCCCTTTTCGGTTTTAGCTTTAATTATTTCGCTCTTTATAGCACGCACTGCCCGCAGGCGCGCTTCGTCTTTAGCCATCATGGCGGCTTTAATATCGTTATTGATTGTTTCTTCTAATGCCATAGTTCAAAATTTTATGGGGCGAATGTAGAAAATAGGGTAACACCATTTTTGGCATATACACATGTGGCTGGTGGGTTATGCTAAAAAAATGACCACTACCGCTGCGGTTGTTCCATCACCCAGTGCTTAAAGCTCTTTACCCCCTTTCTAATTTTCACATCCTCCACCAATTCAACAAACCCCTCCAGCACCACACTAACCTTATAAATTCCCGCACTCAAACCATCAAACACACCACTACCCTTATTATCGGTAAGGGTGCTTAGCCCCACCGCGCCTTCAGGTTTAATCACCACCCGCGCACCGGCTAAAAGCAAATTTGTTCCCGCCTCCTTCACAACAAACTTCAGCCGCGCCAAATTTCTTGGTGCCACCAGTTCCATCACCCGGCTAAAAATAAACTGCACCTGCTTTGCTTCATTATCTCTAAAAACAAACTGCCCGTCAAGGCAAATTCCCATCACCTTTTTATACAAAGTATTATTCGCCAGTACCTTCTCGTGCGTACCCTGCAGCGTATGCTCGCGCATATTCAAAAACTTTCCCACCCTTGTTTTCAAACTATCTGCCTCTGTAATAAACTCCGCTTCAAAACCTGCCGGCATATTATCATTTGCCAACAAAGTAGTCCGGTGATTGGCAATAAACTGCGCCCCTTTATGCATACTTCCAATGAGCACCTCCCACTTTTTTTGTAATGCCTGCCGGTAATCATTAAAGCCTGCCTCTTTGAGGCGCACCCTTTGTTCCTCCTTATCATTAAACGCATCCTTTATATAAAGCCGCAATGCCCGAAGTTTTTTCATACACTCTTTGTGGCGGCTGTTCAAATTTATACGCGGTATCTGATGCTTAATCGTGCGTTGTTTCTCACTCGGCAAAGCAATAGCCGCCTTTATTTCATTCTCCACTGCATCAGCAAAACTCATGGTATACTTTGCCTTCAGCGCAGCAAAAGCCCCAAGCTCCTTCCGCAAATTCACCAATATAGTTTTGCAAACTGTATAAAATTCCATCTCTGAACATTTGTAATTTGCCTTCACGGGTATGAGAGTTAATGATTACGGTATTAGCGTAATTTAATTTACTAAAGTAGTAACTTATTTAATTTAAATAGTAATAAATTTATATTATAGAGTAATTTATATATATTATAAAGTAATAAATAATATAAGTATAGTAACCATTTAATATTTAAGAGTAATTGTAATTTTACAAAGAGTAATTGATTTTATATATATTTATTTGTGTTTTAATCCCATTTATGGATAAAATGGCATTAAAATGGAGTTTTACGACAATTTAATGCCGATTATTGGAAGGTTGTTGGTGATGTGTAGCGATGAGGAGGGGGTTGGCGTTGCACAGGTTAGACGGAAGTAAATAGTTGTAGGATTGAGGTTTTGGAGAGGGGGTATTGAGGACATGAGAAGGAAGAGATTTTCAGGGTTTAGACTTTTTAATTTCGTCCAGCATATCTTTCAGTCTTTTTATATAAGCTATTATGTCTTCGCGCTCTTTCACTAATTTCTCCACCTCCTGGTCCGCACCGTTTATAGCAACCTCCCACCTTTCTTGTATTTCTTTAGTGGCATAAGTGCTGGTTAATAGTATCAGAAAATCCTGCTTGAGCCTGGTGAGGTGAAGTTTTTGTAGCCTTACGCAGCGGTTAAAATCTTTCAATAATCCTTCCGCTATTAGAATTTGACGCTGGTTAAACCTAATAAGGGTGCGTTTTCTTTTTGTGAAGCATTCTTTTTCGGTAATTAAACCCAAATCAAACTGTTTCTCCAAAGCATTCAGCCTTTGCGTAAGCCTTTCTGCATCTCGTTTGACTGATTCGTTAGTTATTTTTTTTCGGTGCGTACGCATGCTTAAAAATAAATAATGCGTAGCAATTTTTCAACCTGCGGAAGTGTTATAGATAACGTGCGCTATTTTTTCCCTTTCTTGCCGCATGACCCTCTTCAACGCCTATTTAAATTCTGTTACGGCAATTGCTATTAAGTGCTTAATGGCAGATAGGCGGCTTTTGCTTACTGCTAAAGGTTTCTTCTGCTTCGGGAATTAATATTTGCTTTATCAAGTTTTCAGAAACATAGCGTAATAGGCAAACAGTGTATGGTTGTTTTTTTTGATTTTGTCATCTTTCTTTTGGTCAAACGCATTAAGCACATGAAGAACGGGTTCGGCAATTAACCGATGGTCGCTGTTTGTTTTTATAAAGCGCTTTGCCTTGGTGGTGAGTACCTTCACAAAACGATCATCGTTTCGTTCGGCATGTATTTTTATTTCGAGCAGTTTGCTCCATGCTGCCACATAAAGACTTTTTGAGTAGCATGTTTTTTGTAAATTACCCAGTGCTTTGTCTGACCCTTCTTTCAGATATATCCGCAGTGATTCTAAAAACAACGGATAGTCAGTATTCTCATTATTAAAAAAGGCGGACTTATGCTTTTTAAGCAGGGCATCATATTTACTGAGGTTATTATCTACAAGCACAAAAAACAGAAGGAAGAAAAACCCAACAGAATCGTAAATTTTGTAGCGCAGCATAATCACCAACATGTCCTCTGCATGCTTTATCATTTTTTTTAAATCGAAGCCATAGTACAGGCCACCCGTAATGCGCAGATAAAGGCAACTGCGCTCTAAGCGCTGCTTGTCGCCTTCGTTTAGCTTGCCGTTATGTATGGCAATAAAAGTTTCTTTTAAATGTTGCTCAAACAAAGGTTGTTGGTAGAAGCTAAATCGGGTCTGCGCCAATAAATACAGAATCTGTGAGTATTCATCGCTGGTGTCGTTTCTTAGTGCCAATAGTTGTTGTTCATCGGGCATAATCTTTTTATATGCTTCCGCATTCGGGTTATCAATATATAGTGCTGAACTTACGCTGTAGAAATACGACATAGCCTCATGATAAGAAAGCTCGGTAGCTTGCTTGCGTTTAACTAAGAGCGAGCCTATCTGAGCAATATTGGCTTTGGTTTGGTTTCGGCTCAACCAACGCAGTTGTATGTCGTACCCGTTTAATATGGAGTTTAAATTTTTTTCGTCACTGGCAGTCTGTAGCGATTGCTCATTATAATAGGTAGTAAGTTCTTCGTGGTTTCGTTTATCAAACAGGTTGGCTAATTGATAATGCCGCGCATCTGATTCGGCAAAATGGTTTTTTAATAAAAGCTGTTCTATTTCTTTGCAAGCAAAATCAACCCACCTGCGCTGTTTTTTTTCCTGCTCTATACTTTGCTGAATGTTCCAAGATTTAACCAGCAATAGCAACCATTTTTCAAAGCCTGTTTCTGTGAGGTTGCGTATGCGCAAAAGTTCTCCTAAAGCAATAGCTCTTTTATCCGAAGATAAATTACAATGATTAACCAGCTGCCGATGTTCGGTTTTATTTAGTTCGTTAATTAACTGATAAAGTCTCTTGCCTTTCAATTTGTGGTTTACTGTTTCACAAATATATGACGTTGGCTGTTATCTGATGATAGAAGCAGTAAGGTATAAACCCCGGAAGGTAGTTGCTCCACATTCAGGCTGTTTTCGCTCAATATCTTTTTAAGCACTAACCCACCGGTTGTATTAAACAGTTGTATTTCTGTTTTTGCATTCATCGGTAAATTACGGAACATTAAAAAATTGTTTACCGGGTTTGGAAAAATTTGAATGCCACTATCCTTAGCTTCCTTAATGCCTACACCAGTAACTATTATAGTTTGTGAAATAGCGCTACATCCAATGGCATCAACTACTTCTACTGAATAAGTTCCGTTATCTGTAGCCGTATAGTTTTGGTCATTAGCGCTTGCAATAGGTGTTCCGTCTTTAATCCATTGGTAGGTAGCAAAGGTTTGCACGGAAAGCGCAAACCCGTTTTGGGTAATAAGCGGAGTATCCGGTACATTTACAGTTAAGGTCAAAACAACAATACTATCGCACCCGTTTAAGGAAGTAAGTGTATCGGCATAGTTTCCCTGCTGATAATAATAAGTGCCCTTATACAGCAAACTGTCGCCACTGCAAATACTTTGACCTATGGTGCTAGTAATTTGAGGTAAAACAAAAAGGTAAAGTGTAATAATACTGTCGCAGCCCTCTACGGATGTCAGCGTATCTTTGTAGATACCGTTTTGCGAGTAATAGTTTCCTTTAAAGAAGGCGCTATCGCCATTACAAATACTTAAGCCAATGGCAGTGGTAATTTGCGTACGAACCGTAAGTGTAAGTGTTACCATACTGTCGCAGCCGCTACTTGCAGAAAACATTTGGTTATAGCTACCGTCTTGCGAGTAATAGTTCCCGTTAAATGATAAGCTGTCGCCAAAGCAAATTGTTTGGCTAACTGAAGTGGTGATTT
>CAMBIM010000134.1 GCA_945867505.1 Chitinophaga pinensis | reverse complement strand
TTGGCAACCTATCGGTAATGCGCGCTAAAGATTATGCCGAGCGCCACATTAACCTCAACTTCTTTAAAGCTTCGAAGTTTAAGAAAGACGATTACGAAGAAGATAAACGCAAAATTGTAGATTACTACAACAGTCAGGGCTTCCGCGATGCGCGAAAAGTTTCCGACAGCGTTTACATGACCGATGCAAAGAATATAAAAATTGATATCCGGGTTGATGAAGGCAGAAAATATTACTTCCGCAACATTTACTTTAATGGTAATACCAAGTATCCCGATTCGTTACTTACAAAAATTGTAGGCATTAAAAAAGGGGAAATTTATAATCAGAAAATCCTGGACGAACGCATTTTCATGAACCCTAACGGGGGCGATTTAAGTTCGCTTTACATGGATGATGGTTACCTTTTCTTTAGCGTAACCCCAATGGAGGTAAAAATAGATGGCGATTCCATTGACTTAGAACTTCGTATTAATGAGGGTGCACAGGCTACCATTCGTGAAGTAAGAATTTTAGGAAACACCAAAACCAACGAAAAAGTAATTCGCAGAGAGTTGCGCACGCTTCCCGGAAACAAATTCAGTCGCACAGATTTAATTCGTTCGCAACGCGAAATTGTAAACCTTGGTTACTTCGACCCGCAGCAATTAGATGTGGTGCCTATTCCAAATCCTGAAAACGGAACGGTAGATATTGAATACCGTGTGGTAGAAAAACCTTCCGACCAATTAGAACTTTCTGCCGGTTATGGTGGACAATCTTCTACCAGTACTGCCGGTGGTTTATTCGGAACGCTTGGTGTAAACTTCACCAACTTCTCATTGCGCAACATTGGCGATAAAAAATCTTGGACTCCGCTTCCATCGGGCGATGGTCAGCGTTTAGGTATTCGCGTTAACTCAAACGGTAGAGCGTTCCAGTCTTATAGCGTTTCGTTTACTGAACCTTGGTTAGGGGGTAAAAAACCGCAATCGCTTAACTTCTCTTTCAACCGTCTGCGCGCTAACTCTTTCGACCCACTCGACTTTTCTAAAATTTCCGGCAGTTACTATTCTACCAGCGTTTATTTAGGTTTAGGCACGCGCTTAAAATGGCCGGACGATTTCTTTACTGCCGAAGTTGGGGTGGAGTTTCAACATTACATTCTTAAAAACTATAGCACCTTTTTCATTTTCAGCAATGGTAAGGCAACTAACTTAAACTTGCAGTTAACGCTTTCCCGTGATTCGCGCGAGTTAGCTGGTCCTACTTTTTACAACCGTGGTATTTATTTTATGGTGCAGGGTAAATTCACTTTGCCTTACTCACTCATGTTCAACTCTCGTAAAAATTTAGATTACGACAACCCTGCCTTGTCAGATGCCGAACGTTATAAATTTGTGGAGTTCCACAAATGGAAAATCTTGTTTGAGTGGTATACGCCAATCGTAAAGAATCTGGTTTTTAAAGCTTCAGCTAACCTGGCTTTTTTAGGCTTGTATAATAAACGAATTGGTTATTCGCCCTTTGAGCGTGTAGAGTTTGGGGGCGATGGTTTAAGTAATTTGAATGCCGGAACACAGCTTGGTCGCGATATTGTTTCATTCCGCGGTTACGATGTGTTTGAACCTAATAGTGGTGGTAATCCTATCATGAATAAATTCTCAATGGAATTGCGCTACCCTATTTCGTTAAACCAGTCTGCTACTATTTACGCATTGATATTTGCCGATTTCGGAAACTACTGGCGCAACATACGCGAGTACAAACCTTACGATTTGTATAAATCGGTTGGTGCCGGTGTTCGTGTGTTTTTACCCATGTTTGGTTTGCTTGGTTTCGATTACGGCTTTGGTGTAGATAAAGCACGTTACGGCCCTGTAAGCGGCAATAACGTTTTCTCTAAATACGGTAAGTTCAGAATTATCTTAGGTAGAGAACCGGATTAATGCTTGACAACATTTGTGAAAATCAGGAAACAATAATTTCTTTTGGCAACGTTATTGGTCTTACAAACTAAAAATAAAACAAAATGAAGAAGCTAATCATTGCAGTTGCAGTTCTTTTCTTTACTACAACTACTCAAGCACAAAAATTTGCATTTGTCGATATGGAGTATATACTCGGCAAAATGCCTTCTTACACCGAGGCGCAAAAGCAGTTAGATAAAGTAGCGGACGACTGGCAGAAAGAAGTAACTGCTAAAATGAAAGGCGTAGATGATATGTATAAACAATTTCAGGCAGAGCAGGTTTTAATGACAGAGCCTATGAAACAACAAAAGATTAAAGAAATTGAAACCAAAGAGAAAGAAGTAAAGGATTATCAAAAAGCGAAGTTTGGACCAAGCGGAGATTTATTTAAGAAACGCCAGGAGTTGGTAAAACCAATTCAAGATAAAATTTACAACGAAGTACAGAAGTACGCCATTGCCAAAGGTTTGGATTTTATTTTCGACCGTAGCAGCGGGCCAACTATGCTTTATGCAGGCGACCGCTTTAATAAAAGCGATGATATTTTAGCAGCACTCGGCATTAGCGCAAAAACAGCCGGCAAATAACAATTAACACTGAAAAGATATATTTGCGCCCTGTGAAAAAAAGCTGGTTACTGCTTATCGTATTGTTCTTTGCATTTACGTTTAACGGATTTGCCCAACAAAAATACGGGCACATTAATTCGGGAGATATTTTGGATGCCATGCCCGAATATAAACAGATGAACGCAACGCTTGAAAACAAGCGCAAGCAATACGCTTATCAGTTGCAGCGAATGTACGAAGACTATCAACGAAAAACCAAAGAGGTAAACGATTTTGGGTTGAGTATGATGGAAGCAGTGCGCGAAGAACGACTGAAAGAAATTGACAGTTTACAGCAGGCCATTACTGGTTTCGAAGGCTCTGCACAAGGCGAGGTGGAAAAATTACAGATGAAATTAATGAAGCCGCTGAACGATAAATATTTGAAAGTAGTGCAGGCAGTGGCAAAAGAAAACGGATACACCTACATTTTCGATTTAGCAACAGGAGTAGTAGCCTATCACCCGGATAATACCGGAGACGTTACTGACCTTGTGAAAAGAAAGATGGGAATCAATTAAATAAACACACAAACCAGAATTCAAAAATTAAAACAAACCAGAAATGAAAAAAACAGTATTAGTAATCATCGCAGCAGTGTTTGCATTTGCAGGAACGTTAAATGCACAGCAGAAACTTGGTCACATCAATTCAATTGAAGTACTACAAGCCATGCCGGAATTCAAACAAATGAGTGCAGATATTCAAAAACAAAAAGAGTCATACAGCAAAGCTTTAGAAGGCATGTATGGCGATTATGATAAAAAACAAAAAGACTTACAGGCTTTAAGTCAGGATAAATCTACACCGGATCCAATTCTTGAATCTAAAATTCAAGAGTTACAGGATTTGCAAAAACGTATTCAGGATTTCGAAGCAAAAGTGAATGACGATTTACAAAAACTTCAACAAGATAAATTGAAGCCGATTAACGACAAATATTTGAAAGCGGTGAAAGAAGTAGCTGTAGCTGCTGGTTATTCTTACGTTTTAGATATTGTACAAGGCGGTGTGGCTTATTATACCGAAGGTCAAAATGATGTGACTGATTTAGTAATGAAAAAATTGGGTATTACTGCTGCTCCACAAACAGCACCGGGAACTACTCCTAAGTAGAACTTAAAAAAATGAACTCCGGTCATCAACAACCGATTGGAATATTTGATTCAGGCATTGGCGGCTTAACGGTCGCCAATGCTGTTTCTAAACTATTGCCGGAGGAGCAAATCATCTATTTTGGAGATACGGCTCACGTGCCTTATGGCGACAAATCGAAAGAACTAATTCGTTCTTACGCCACCACCATCACCAATTTTTTACTTGACGAAAAAAAATGCAAGGCAGTAGTTATTGCCTGCAACACAGCATCGGCTGCGGCTTACGAAGTACTGCGTGATACTTATAAAGGCATTGCACCGGTAATAACCGTAATTGACCCCATGATTGAAGCGGTGATTGCAGATGATACCATTAAACGTGTTGGCGTAATTGCTACCAAAACAACTATTGCTTCGGGCGTATATCGCGAAAAGTTTTCGAGAAGAAAACCAACTTTAGAATATACCGAACTGGCTACTCCGCTTTTAGCGAGTATGATTGAAGAGAAGTTTTATAACAACGACATTAGCCACGCGGTTATTGAAAGTTACTTATCGGATGAAGCATTAGAGGGAATTGACGCGCTGGTTCTTGCTTGTACACATTACCCTTTGATAAAAAAAGAGATTTCAAATTTCTATAAACAGCAGGTGAAAATATTTGATTCTGCAGAAGTAGTAGCGCAGAAAGTGAAATGGATTTTAGAAAAAGAAGGATTGGCAGCACAGAAAAAGATAGGGAAAGATATTTTCTACGTTTCTGATTTTACGGAATCGTTTGCAAAAACAACCAATGTATTTTACGGAAAAGAAATCCATTTAGAACGCAATAATATTTGGGAGAACAAGATCTAACGAAAGCCTGACCGTTTAATTTTTTGGCATAATTTTGAAACACATTTTAACTATGAAAAAAACTTTGCTAGCATTTCTTATTGCCTACTGCATAATACCCACTGCCGCTTTTTCAGACGGTATTGACTTCATCCACGACAAAAAATTTCAAGAGGTTTTGGATATGGCAAAAGCACAAAATAAATTGGTTTTTATAGATTGCTATACCTCATGGTGTGGGCCGTGCAAACGTTTAGCGGCAGTAGTGTTCCCTGATTCTGCGGTTGGTGAGTTTTTCAATTCGACTTTTGTAAACACAAAATTTGATATGGAGAAAGATGAGGATGGCCCTTCTATTTCTACCAAGTATCAAATTCGTGCTTACCCTACTTTGCTTTGGTTAGATGGCGATGGAAATGTAAAGCACAAGGTAGTTGGCGGTGTTGACCCTGCCGGTTTAATTCAAAACGGGAAAAAGGCAATTGACCCTACACCCGGAATTTTAACCGGTATGAAAAAAATGTATGCTGAAGGTAAGCGAGATGCCGATTTTCTGAACGATTATGTAGGCACGTTAAACGCAAGCAATGAAAAATATGAATTAGTATTTGCGGAATATCTCACCAAGCTCTCTTCTAACAATTTGGTTGACCCTAAACATACGCGCACTATTTTCAATTTGACCAAAGACATTAAATCTCCCGGCTTAAGTTATTTGGTTAAGAACAAAGATTACTACGCAAACTTAGTTGGTGCCGATGCGTTCAACAAAAAAATAAATCAAATTGCCGCCAAAGCTGTTAGCGAAGCTCCTCGTGCCGATGACAAAGATTTGTTTCAAGGCGCCATGGATTTACTCAAAGCCAACAAAGCACCTGACCATGCAGAGCAAACTTTAAAGCTCTCTATGGACTACTACACGCACATGAACGACTGGGTGAATTATGATAAGAACGCTACGCAATACGTAAAAAAATATGTGGGCAAAAACGCTTCACAGCTCAACGACATTGCCTGGGCATATTTCTTAAACATAACCGATGAAGGGCAATTGCAAAAGGCTACCAAGTGGGCTTACACTTGTGTAAACACCGATAACAAATACACTTACAATCTTACTTACGCCTATCTTCTCTACAAGCAGAATATTTATAAAGAAGCCGAACGCGCTTGCGACTATGCCATCATCCGCGCAAAAGAAGAAAACGCAAATGCTTCATCAGCTACTGCTTTGAAAGAGGCTATAAGAAAATCGTTGGAGAAGAAGTAGAGCAAACACTTATCTATACTCACACAAAACTAAAACTATGAGCAACGAAAAAGTTTACACCACCTTTTGGGAATTTTATCCTTACTACCTTACCGAACATGCACGTCCTATAAACCGCGCTACGCATTTTGTAGGCACAGCATTAGTAATTGCTTGTTTAATTGCAGGTATAATTTTAAAAGATTGGCGATTGTTTGTCGCTATACCGCTTTGCGGATATGGCTTTGCTTGGTTCGGGCATTTTATTTTAGAGAAGAATAGACCGGCTACTTTCAAATACCCGTTCTACAGTTTGGGTTCAGATTTTGTGATGTTCTTTCACATCGTAACTGGGCAAATAAGCGAAAAAGTGGACGAAGCACACACAACAATTGGCGTGTTGAACAAATGGAAATAAAGTCAGACACGAATTACACGAATTTTTTGGGCTATTACTACCCCAGTTTTTAATTCGTGTAATTCGTGGCTTGCATTTATTATTTATTTAAAATTATTTCCTATGAATCTCAAAAAATTAGAAAAGCAAACGCACCAAGCCATTGATTACTGGATTGATGAATACATGCGTTACGATTTCGATAAAATAATTGCCAAGCCCTCTAAAGACGAATGGAGTATGGGTCAGGTAGGTATTCATTTATGGATGAGCGCAAAGGGCTTTTTCTTCAAAAATGCGGAAAGGTGTTTGGCTCAGGAAGGAACAGAGAAAGGCAAGGGCAAGAAATTTGCCGCGCATTTTATCTTCACTTTAAAAACACTGCCACCGGTTCGTTACGAAATGCCTAAGCAGGTTGCCGTAGTTCCCAAGCAACCGGAAAACAAAGAACAATTGATTGCCAAGTTGGAAGAAATTAAGAAAATGGCGAGCGATTACATTCTTCGCATTGAACAAAGCGACCCCAATTTAAAAATCAAGCATCCTTTTCTAGGCTGGCTAAACACAGCCGAATGGATTACGCTTTGCAACATACACTTCCGCCACCACATGAGGCAGAAGAAGCGCATTGAGCAACACTTTAACTGGAAGTAAAATTTTCATTTCCGCAATTCGTTTACTTTAGCGCACTCAAATTTTAAACGTGAAAATTTTACGCCTTTCGGTTGTTTTCATTTTTCTTTTCTCCTCTTCGTTTTTGTTCTCACAAACCAATGAAAAATGGACCTTAGAAAAATGTATAGACTATGCCTTCAAGAATAATCTTCAAATTCGCCAAGCACAGATAACCGCCCTTGTTTCGGCTAACGACAACCAACAAAGCAAGCTGAATTTGTTACCTACCGTTGAAGGCAATCTGAATTTCAACAACAACTTTGGCAACGGGTTTAACCCGCAAACCTTCAGTTTTGCTCAAGGAAATTCACAGTCGGTGCAATCTTCTTTGCAAG
>CAMBIM010000133.1 GCA_945867505.1 Chitinophaga pinensis | reverse complement strand
AAAGATATTGAATTATTATTAAGTAATCTGAGAAATTGAACAAGAATATTGCCAGCAACAAGAAGTAAACTTCGACCAACTTTCTGAAGTTCACCAAATTGATGGTTTCATGAACCAACAATCTCACCACTTCCTTTTGTTTAAATATGTAGATACCGCAGCAGCTAAAAACTCAAACGCATCAAACGTATATAACGTTTCTAAAGTTACTTTAATCGGTAATACTTCGTTTGACGGTGATAAAGATTTAACTAGCTCTTGGCAAACCGATGCCAACCTGGTGTTGCCAACCGGAACCGCTTTGTTTTGGGATAAGAAAACAGTTTTAGATATGAACTATCACATCAAAAACTTTAATGCAGCTTTCGTACTTCCTTGCGATTTTTACTTCAATGTTTATTTCAAACCAAGAAGCTCAGCTACGATCGAAATGAAGTCGCAGCTTTCACAAAAAATATCTATCTTTTTACCTACCGGAGTATCCACCAGCACTTACCCTGACCCTGTAAACAATCAGTTTAACGGCACTAAGTATTTATGGATGGTAGCAGGTCACACTCACGAATGGGGAACTTCTTTTGATTTATACAAAAAGACCACATCAGGTGCTACCACCGATAAAATTTACGATGGCGCAGGCATAGAAGCTTACAACGGTTCTTACTACGACAACAGTTTAGGATATTGGAGTTGGCAACATCCTCCAATTGCGTATTGGCCAAATCTGTTACCGCTTGAGTTTGGTGGAACGTATGATGCCGGTATTGTTTCTAAAGCAACTTATAATAACACCACCGGACTTCCACTCACCTTCAGCACTCAAACCAATGGAGAAATGCAATTGTGGTATTACATGTATACCGATTTACCACTTTCAACATCTACCGCCATTAATGACGATAAGAACTCGGCTATTCACTTTGAAGTAATGCCAAACCCAATGACCAGCAATGGTAAATTAGTTTACCACTTAGATAAAACATCTACAATAGAATCAACTATTTTAGATGTTACAGGCAAAGCCGTAGCTAGTTTAACCGCTGAAACACAACAAGAAGGTACTCATGAAATAGCAATAGGAAACAATGTGGAATTAGCTTCAGGCATCTACTTTGCTAAACTATCTGTTAACGGAATTGTATACACTAAGAAGTTTATTGTTACTCAATAGGAGTTTAAAAATTTAAAGCAATAAAAAAGGGATGAAGCAATTCATCCCTTTTTTATTTGCTTTAAACTACAGTTAATCCAATTTATAAATCTCCATAATGCTTTCCAAAATTTCAGGAAAGTTAATCTTCAAATCAATCAGTTTACCTGTGTGAATATCAAACACCCAACCATGCACCTGCAAACCTCTTTCCTTGTTCGCCTGTTGCACGGCTGCTGTCTTAATCAGGTTAACACATTGCTCCTGAACGTTTAATTCTATCAACCGGTTATAGCGTTTGCCTTCATCTGTAATAGACTTCAATTCATCTTTATGCAGGCGATAAACATCACGTATGTTTCGCAGCCATGGGTTAAGCAAGCCTAAATCTTTCGACTGCATAGCCGCCTTTACACCGCCACATTCGTAATGTCCGCAAACAATAATGTGGTTTACCTTTAAGTGGCGCACCGCATAGTTTAATACCGACATAGCGTTTAAGTCTATGCTGATAACCATGTTGGCAATATTGCGGTGTATGAATACTTCACCAGGCTGCACGCCCATTAAATCTTCGGCAGTAACACGACTATCCGAACAACCAATGTACAAGAACTCCGGTGTTTGTCCTTTTGATAGGTTGTCGAAATACGAAGGGTCTTTATTTAGTTTTCCAGCAACCCATTCTTTATTGTTGGCGAATATTTTTTCAATTTTAGTCATAGTGGCTCTTTATGTAAGGATATTATTATTCGGTTTAATAAGTGCGGGTATTTCTGTTTCGTTGTACATTTCGCGCAAATCAATTTCAATACTGCGGCTCATGGCTGTAATAGGCACATCGTTGGCGCTACCTTCAAAAGGGTTCTCGGTCGACTCTCCAATTTTTGCCATAGTAGTAAACACCCACGAAGCTAAAGCACTAAACGGAATTGCCAACCAAACCAAGTCACCTTGCAGTTTGCTAAATTCCTGCAACATGCCCAAAGGAAGAAGAACGATAAATATTTTAGTGAAGTATAGATTAAGGGTAGAATACTGGCGCGGATAAGGAAAGTTCTTTATTCTTTCGGAAACACCTTGTTGGTTATAAAATTCTAACACCAACTTCTCCAACTCCATGTGCCTAAAGTCTTCAATAAAGCCCTGTTCTAATAATTCTTTCAACTGCTTTGATTGCAACGATAAAAGTTGTGCAGCACGATTAGTTTTACTAAGCACATACTTTACTTCTTCCACGGGTAAATATTTAAGCAACTCTGCTTCTAAATCTCCGCCATGCTCTTCTACATTAAAAAAACGCTCCTTGTATTCTGCATTATGCGTTTCATAAATAGCTTCCCATATGCGCGGTTCGCGTAATTGATAACGCAAAGCTGTTAACCAAGCAAAGTGGCGGGCAACTAATTGTTGATGAACTTTAGTCAATTCATCATCGCTCAATTTATCAGTAGCATGTCTATTGGTTACATAATCGCGCACCATAATACCCCATGCGCGGCTGGAGTTTACAATAGCCCCCATGATTTACGGGCTTCCCACATACGGTCGTAAGAGGCGTTGTTGGCAAAGCCAATTACAAAGGCTACCGCGGTACCTAGCAACGCAATAGGTAACCAGGGAATAGCGAGCCACTTGCAATCGCCTACAACAAATAAAAATGTAGGGATAGTGGCTACTAGCAGCAGAAAGAAAATATCTCTGCGGGTCCAAAACATTACTTCTTTAATGGTAAAGTGTTTCCCTGCGTGCATATCAGTTTGTCTTGTTATGAATCCGAAAAATAATTTTTTGTTTTGACTAAGAGTAATTGAAAATAAGATTCAAACACATTGAATAGAAAGCTATACTGAATGAAATTATTTTTAAGCCTTCTTTAAACTTTACTTTTACATTAAAGTCATCAAATAGATTTTCTCAAAACTCTGACACAAATGAAACAAATCAACCGCTCTGAATTTATTGGTGCTGTTTATGGAAACACTAATAATGCTGATAAGATAATTACACGCGAGTCCCCTGTTAATGAATTTGCCAATAAAGAGCTACCCAGTTTTCCCAGCCGCTCTAACACTACATTAGCACCATACACAGGAACTTTCGGCACAACCCAACTAGCGCATTTAATTCGCAGAACCTTATTCGGTGTTACCAAAGATGATTTAGATTTTTTTTCAGGAATGACACTCAACCAAATAGTCGCTGCCTTACTTACTGCCTCGGCAACTCCGCAACCTCCTTTAAATGCTTATAACGATACTAACTTTACCGATGCCGATATTCCAGCCGGACAAACTTGGGTAAATGCTTTAGCTAATACCAACAGTGTGAATGCTAATGGAAGAAGAAGAAAGAATTTTAAATACTGGTGGACTGGTTTAATGCTGAATCAGGAAAGAAACTTAACAGAGAAGATGACCCTGTTTTGGCATAATCATTTTGCCACCGAGACTTATGTGTATGGCGATGCACGTTATGCTTATAAACACAACGCCTTGCTTCGCGCAAATGCATTCGGCAATTTTAAAACGCTAACACGGCTGGTAACCACCGACCCTGCTATGTTGAATTACCTAAACGGAAACACTAACACAAAAAATGCTCCGAACGAAAATTATGGCAGAGAACTACAAGAACTTTTTACTGTAGGGAAATATCCTGCCCCTTGGTATACCGAAGATGACGTAAAAGCCGCAGCAAAAGTGCTCACCGGTTGGAAGATTGACAATAACACCGTTACTGCCTATTTTGACGATACCAAACATGACACCAATAACAAACAATTTTCTTCTTTCTATAACAACACAATCATTACTGGTCAAACAGGACAAAACGGTGCGCTGGAAACCGACCAGTTAATAGATATGGTTTTTCTGCAACCCGAAGCAGCAAAGAACCTTTGCCGTAAACTTTACCGGTGGTTTGTTTACTATGTGATAGATACACAAGTAGAAACCGACATTATTACCCCCATGGCAGATTTAATGGTGCAGAATAATTGGAATATTGTTCCATCGCTTGAAGCACTTTTAAAAAGCGAACATTTTTTCGATGCACTGAACATAGGTTGCCATATTAAAAACCCGGTTGACCACATGGTGGGGGCTTGCCGCCAATTCAATCTTGCGTTTCCCGATTCTTCTAACTTAACCAGCCAATACAAAGGCTGGAAGATAACTGCCGATGCGCTTTACACCCTCGGCATGGACCCCGGTGACCCGCCCAACGTTGCCGGTTGGCCAGCTTACTATCAAGAGCCGCAATTTCATGAGCAATGGATTAACAGCGATACATTGCCATCGCGCAACGAATATACCGATGCTGCTTGTTCATTAAACGGTGTTACCGCAGGCGGAATAAATTTGAAGATTGATTGTATTGCTTTTGCGCAACAGTTTACAAGCCCAGAAGACCCTAACTTACTTATAGCGGATAGTGCAGCATTACTTAGCCCGAACGATATTGGCGCAACTCAAACTGCTTTCTTGAAAACAATTCTCCTCTCTAACCAAAATGCCGACTATTACTGGACAGATGCATGGAGTCTTTACACCAACAATCCAACTAACACTAGTTACAAGGCTATAGTAGAAACGCGCTTGCGCTCCATCTATACTTACTTAATGGACATGGCAGAGTATCAATTAATTTAAAAGTAGAAACCAAAAAACATGAAAAGAAAATCATTCATTAAGCGCGCGCTACCGGTAGCTACTCTCCCATTTCTTATTAACGGACTTTCTTTTAAAGCATTTGGCAGAGGAAGTGCATTTGAACAAATGCTACAAGCCGCCACACAAACCGATAAAGTGCTGGTGCTTATTCAACTCAACGGTGGTAACGATGGATTGAATACTGTTATTCCTTTAGATCAGTATTCCGCACTTTCAGCAGCTCGAGCAAATATTCTTATCAACCAGAATTTGGTGTTGGCGTTAAATGGAACCGCAGCTACTGGTTTGCATCCCTCCTTAACAGGAATTCAGAATTTGTATAACGATCAGAAAGTAACTATTGTGCAGGGCGTAAGTTATCCTAACCCAAGTTTCTCACACTTCCGCGCTACCGATATTTGGCTTACAGGTGCCGATTCCAATCAAACACTTAACACAGGTTGGGTAGGAAGATTTTTAGATCAGGAATATCCGGGCTATCCTACTGGTTACCCTAACGCTACAGGTACCGACCCGCTTGCCTTGCAAATTGGCAATGTAGTTTCAACTGCTCTTCAAGGTCCTACGGTTAATTTGGGTATAGCTATTACCTCTTCTTCCAATTATTATCAACTAACCACCGGCAATTACGACCCTGCACCTAATACACCTGCCGGACACGAGCTAAATTTCATTCGCGAAACATCTATTCAAACACAACAGTATTCTACCGTTATAAAAAATGCGGCATTGGCACAAGCCAACCTTTCTACGCTTTACCCAGCAAACGGAAGTAATTCGTTAGCCGACCAATTGAAAATAGTAGCGCAGTTAATTGGTGGGGGTTTGCAAACCAAAGTTTACATGTGCAACCTTGGAGGGTTTGATACACACAACTCGCAAGTAGCTTCCACCGGTGGCACAGAAACAGGTGACCATGCTGATTTACTAAAGAAAATTTCGGATGCTGTTACCGCTTTTGAAGATGATATTACGCTCATGGGTCAGCAAGACCGCGTAATTGGAATGACCTTTTCTGAATTTGGAAGAAGAATAAAATCAAATGCCAGTTTGGGAACAGACCACGGCTCATCGCTACCGGTTATCCTTTTCGGCAGCAAAGTTAAAGGCGGATTGGTGGGAACAAATCCGGTTATACCGGCAAGTGCAACCTCCAGCGATAATCTGCCCATGCAACACGATTTCCGTTCTATCTATTCTTCTATTCTTAAAAACTGGTTTTGCATACCTGATGCTGAAGTAAGTGCTGCTATGTTGCAAAACTTTCAAACACTTGATTTATTTAATACAGCTTGTGCAACAGGAGTAAACGAAGTAAACGGAGCAGAGAATGAAATGCTTCGCAATTATCCAAACCCGGCTAATAGCTCTACCATTATTGAGTTTAAAACCAATGGTGGCAACGTACAAATGAAACTGTATGACGAAGTAGGGAGAGAAATTGAAACTATTGCAGAAGGAACATACGCTCCGGGTGTTTATCAAACAGAACTAAACACACAACAACTTGAAAAAGGCATATACTTTTACACACTACGCGAAGGCGAAAAGAAGTTTACTAAGCGGTTATTAATAATGTAATCACATCTTCTTTGAAATATTTTCGGTTGCTTATTTGAAAATATCAATTGTGATTTTACATTTGCGCCCTCTAAACAATGGGAGCTTAGCTCAGCTGGTTCAGAGCATCAGCCTTACAAGCAGAGGGTCACTGGTTCGAACCCAGTAGTTCCCACACAATACAGACAAGGGTTTCAGAGTTTTCTGAAACCCTTTCTTTTTGCCCGGTGTAAACATGGTGTAAACATTTTCTTCCATTTATCACTCCTTTTTCCTTAAAATCGATAAAAAACGATAGAAATGGCTCATTTGGCTTTGCTTATTCTTAGTTATTATTCGTTAGCTTTTTCAGAAATTAGTTGATGAAAGCTGAATATTTGGTGATTTTTTGGTGATTTTTGGTGTCTTTTTGGTGTCATTAGGCTTAATTATTAGAGAACCCAATGAAACAAAGCGATTGCCAGAAGACATGCTGTAATTACTCCACCATACTCCGCAGCGAAAATTTGAATAGGCATTCTAAGAAGCATGTGGTCTATACCTGTTAAATTTAACGGCATCTTTACTTCCGCCCGTGTGGCAGGTTTATGCAGAGTATTAACGAAACAAGTAGCTCCAATTGCCAGAGGCAATAAAACCCAGTGCTCTGCATAAAAGTCTTTAGAAAAGTAGTACACAGACCAAATAATACCAAAGACGAACATAAAACGCACTGTAAAGGCGACAAAGACAGCAATAGGTAAATTTCCTTTAAATTCTTTGAATGCATCTGAGGCGTTCTTAAAGCCAGAAT
>CAMBIM010000132.1 GCA_945867505.1 Chitinophaga pinensis | reverse complement strand
CACCTTTTACCCAAGTGCCTTTAGAGGCAGTTGAGTTTACTGTCCAGCCATAGTTCATAATAAAATCATCATAGTAGCCGGGTTGTGTAGCAATAGTTACGGTATCATTAATGGTAGAAATGTTTTGTGAAACACGGGCGGTTATTCTTCCCCATTTGCCGCCATAAAAATTGTAGCTGGCTTGCACAAAATCGCAATAGCCGTATTGCCCGTTGTTATCGGTAGTTATTTCCTCAAAGGTAACTCCATTGTTATCCTGAATAAGGACGTTGGTATTTGGCAGTAGGTTTCCGTTAGTGGCATCTACCGTTTTAATAACTAAGCGTGAAGTAGAAACAGGAAGCAGGTTTACATTAATGGTGGTTAGTATTCCGTTCTTCAAATTTACATTTGGAACATCTTGCGTTAGGTAGCCGTTTTTAGAAAAGCGAATTGTATATGTTCCGCTATCAACCGTACCGGTAGAATATTTACCCAGGAAAGCAGTGTAGTCGGTAACCGAATTGCCCAATATCTCAACCTTTACTCCGGTTAAAAATGTTTGGCAAATAGAATCTTTCACTATTCCTTCTAAATAAGCAGCGCGCTTGTAAGTTGGTTTTACAATCCATAAGCCGGTTTCAATATCGCTGATAATAATATTACCCGATGGCAGATAAGGCCAAACGCCCCAAGCTCCGTTAAAGCCATCGCCAGTAAAGTTGGGAGAAGAATCGAAGTTGCCGGTTTCAACCACGTTGTTTTTGCGCGTTACATCATGTATGGTTATGCCGTAGGTGTAATAAGAGGTAATGCAATAGTTATTCAGAAAATAAGTGTTGTGAATAACCGTATTGGTGCCTGGGTCAACTTGCGTTTTATCAGTTTCGGTTACGTTGGCTAAATCATCTACCTGATAGCAGGTTAGCGTAGAGTTTGGTTTTTCATCCGTAGTAAAAAGGTATTTATTGTCATCGCTTAACCAGGTGTTGTGCGCAAAATTGAGTGGAGTAGCCCACTCGGTTATGTTGTTTATTGCAGCATCGGTGTTGGCTTTGTTTCGTACATCAATAACTTTTACAATACCATCATTAATGCAGGCTGCCCACATGGTATCATTCCGTGCAAAACAATCGTGCACATAATTGTTGGTGTATTTGCCAAGGTAGGTGGGGTTCCAAGGGTTAGTATTCAGGTTCAAAAAAAGCAATCCTTTATCTGTTCCGTTAACATAAGCAATACCATTTTCATCAATAAAAATGGTGTGCGATGTACTCATGCCATTAGGATTGATGGTATGGTAAGCAATACTATCGGGCAGATAATTTAGATTAACTACTACTAACCCGCTATTTTGCTCGGTGGTAACGTAAGCATAGCCTTTGTATTCGCGCACCTCGCGCCAAAAGCCGGAGTTACCTGTAGCGCCCGGCACTAAAAATAACTCGCGGGGATTGGTAGGCGTATCAATAGCTACAATAGAAAGCCCTTCGGAGTTTCCCACCAAAGCATATTCGCGGCCTAGCGAATCGGTATAGCCGGTAAGGTTAGAGCACGTTATGTTATTGCCATAGGGCAAGTGACCCAAGAGCGAAAGATTTGTTTGCGCAAAAGACAGAACAGATACAAGGCAGAAGCCGAAAGCCGAAACGAAATTTTTCATCTATGAATTTTAAAGGCGTGAATATAAAAGGGTTTAACAGGTGAACGAGTTAAATGTTTATCTATCTAAACCGGTTGCCTTATTATGTGAAAAGGATTAACCAGTTTTAGTTTTAGTTTTATTTAAAGTAAGTTTTTCTTTGTTGTGAATTCTGCAACAACTGAATAAATACTATGTTTTGTAGATGTTAAGTAGTTTATAGTAAACTTCCTTTTATATCTTCACGCAAGCATGAAGCATGTTTTACTGGCGTTTGTTTTATTGATTACTTCCGCTGCGTTTGCGCAAACTAACACCGGCTCCGTAACCGGTAAAGTAACTGGCGAAAACGAAGCACTTGAATTAGCTTCTGTCTTGCTGCTTAAAACTTCCTTCTCGGTTACCACTAATAGTAAAGGTCATTTCGAAATCAATAATCTGCCTACCGGTACATACCAAATGCGTATTGGTTATATCGGTTATGAAAACTATCAGCAGGAAATAAATGTTGCTGAAAACGGTTTAACCGAAATTAAAGCCGAGTTGATTCCGCTTACTTCTAAACTGAAAGAAATTGTAGTAACCGGAACGCTTAAAGAAGTAGCCAAACTGCAAAGTGTAACACCGGTAGATGTATATACAGCCAAATACTTTCAGCGCAACCCTGCTCTTACCTTACATCAAACCCTCGCCAATATGAATGGCATTTTCCCTGATATTGATAATGGCGTATCAAACACTACAGATGTGCAGATAAATGGGCTGGAAGGCAACTATACTATGTTTTTGATTGATGGCGTTCCTGTTATGAACGGCTTAGCAGGTAATTACTCATTGGATGCTACGCCTATTGCTATGGTAGATAAAATGGAAATACTGAAAGGTGCCTCTTCCACTTTGTATGGTTCAGAGGCTATTGCGGGGGTTATCAACCTAAAAACAAAAGACCCTGCTACTGCTCCGTGTCTTTCGCTCAACACATACTTTGATTCTAAATTGACTGCCAATATTGATTTAACGGCAGTAGCTAAGTTGAAGAAGGTGAACGCTCTATTCTCTATCAGCGGTGCAGCTTCCAATTACCGATGGGATATTGACGTTAACAACTTTATAGATATGCCGCTTACGAACCGTGCTAACTTTTACAACAAATGGAGTTTTGTGCGAAAAGAAAATCGGATTGGAATTATTTATGCCCGCTATCTTTTTGAAGACCGTTTTGGTGGCCAAATGAATTTGCCATCAGCACAACGCGGTAGCGATTCCTTATATGGAGAGTCACTTACCACCCATCAATGGCATGCGGGGTTTCAATACCAGTTTCCAATAAAGGATAAATTATTGTTCTTGGCAGATTACAGCGAGCATCATCAAGATGCTTACTTTGGAGCAAATAAATTCAACGGTATTCAACGCACAGGTTTTAGTCAGCTAACTTGGAACAAAAAAGTAGATCAGCATGACGAGTTATTGATTGGTGTATCGTATCGCCTGAATTACTATGCCGATAACACTGGGCTTTCGGTTGATTCAAATACCGAAGGCAGCAAGTTCAATCATATTGGCGGTATGTTTATGGAAGATGAAATTTCTATTCACAGCCTGCATAAATTACTGCTGGGTGTGCGGTTCGATTACAGCAGCCAGGCAGGACCTGCATTCTCTCCGCGCCTTAATTATAGGTGGAACAGCAAAGATGAAAACAACGTTATCCGCATTGGCTTAGGCACAGGCTACCGCGTTCCTAACCTAATGAATGAAGGCTTTGGTGCACTAAATGGTTCTCGTCAGGTTTTGATTGAAGAAAAATTGAAACCCGAAGTGGCTATTAACACCAATGCAAACTATACCCGTGTGCAAAAACTTAATGGTGGAGTGCTAAACATTGATGCCAGTGTTTTCTATACTTATTTCTTTAACCGCATTGAACCGGATTACAATGACAACCCCGAACTAATTATTTACAGCAACAATACTAACGGAGCTATGGCAAGCGGCTTTAGTATAAATGCCGATTTTACATTCAGCTATCCTTTAAAAGTTGGCGTGGGCTTTACCTACACCAATGTATTTGAATTGGAAGTAGAAGACGATGGTGAAATTGAAAAGGAAATACCATCGCACGTTCCGCCTTTGGTGGCTAACTTCTACTTAAGCTACAACTTTCCTGTGCCGCAACTTTCTATAGATTGGACTGGGAACCTGGTTGCCCCTATGCTGCTCACCGCTGTGCCAAACGACTACCGTCCTGATTATTCAGCTTGGCATACTATACAGAATGTACAGTTGACTAAGAAGTTTAAAAGCGGATTGGAACTTTATTTGGGCATTAAAAACCTTTTCAACTTTGTTCAGAAGGACCCCATCCTTCGCCCCAACGACCCGTTCAATCGGAACGCATCGGTTGACAATCCATTCAACTACCGTTTTGATACTACTTATGGGTTTACCTCTACCGAGGGCATTAAGGGCTTTGTAGGTTTGCGGTATGTATTGCAGTAAGCAAATACCATTTGGCTGCCGTTTTTGTTAAGTTCTGTTTCTTCAACAGCCTAGCTTAGTTTGATTACACACACTGCAGGAAATTATATTTTGCACTTACGATATATTTTCTATTCTTGCATAAATCAGCATTTGTAAAATAAGTTTAGCATGGCTACCAAGATTCTTCCCCGCAAAAAATTTACCCTCGAATACATTATTCGCTCTTCTCCGGCTATATTGTTCGAATTTGTTTCGCAACCCGATAGTTTGGCGCAGTGGTTCAGCGATGTATGCGATGCGCAGGACGATATTTTCATTTTTGGCTGGGGAGCCGAGTTTCAACGTGCACGACAGGTTGATTTAATTGAAGAAGAGTCGGTTAAATATCACTGGGAGCATGGTAATAAGGAAGAATATTTTTCTTTCAAAGTTTATAAAAGCGAAATTGCCAACGATACCATTCTTGAAATAACTGATTTTGCCGATGCCAAAGAAGTGAAAGAACAAACTTTCCTTTGGGATAAGCAAGTAGAAGATTTGAAACACGCTATTGGCGCGTAATAGAATTTTTACCTCTTTCACCACATACTTACTTTCTTACTTTAGCGTTTACATGCGTGTGAAAAAGCTCGACTGGCTGGTAGTTAAAAGTTTTATTGGTCCATTCATACTTACCTTCTGCATTGCACAGTTTGTTTTGGTGATGCAGTTTTTGTGGAAGTATGTAGATGATTTAGTAGGCAAAGGGCTTGACCCTTGGGTGCTGATGGAACTGCTGGCTTATGCTTCTGCACGTTTGGTTCCGCTGGCTCTTCCTTTAGCGGTATTGCTGGCCTCTATTATGACCTATGGCTCGTTTGGCGAACACTTTGAGTTGACCGCAGTGCGCTCGGCAGGGGTTTCGCTTTTCAGGTTTATGCGCTCGCTAATTGTTACTGTTACGCTTATCAGCATTTTCGCATTTTTCTTTTCAAACAACTTATTGCCCATGGCAAACCTCAAGTTTGGGGCCTTGCTGTATGATATACGCCATCAAAAACCCACGGTGGCACTTAAGCCCGGCATCTTTTACAGCGGTATTGATGGTTTTTCTATTCGCTCGGAAGATAAAGATGATGCTACCAACACGCTTTACGATATTACCGTATATGACCACACCAGCGGCAATGGCAACGACCACGTAATTACCGCCAGGCGCGGAATGCTTACGCAGGATGAAGATGCCCTGGCGCTTTCTTTAAAATTAGATACCGGTAAACAATACCGCGAAATTGACCCTAAGGAAGGAGATAAGGCCAATACTTACCAAACGGTAAACACCCAGTTTAGCAGTTGGGAAAAACGGTTCGATCTTTCGCAGTTTAAACTGGCGCGCACGGATGAAAACTTTTTTAAAGACCTAAAACAGATGTTAGATTTAAAACAACTGTATGGCGAAATAGATACCATAAATATGGAAGCCGAAAACCTGAAGAAAGGTTTTGCCAATTATACCATTCCGTATTTTGCTATAAAGAAGTTTGGGTTTGATACAACCACCAAACTATTAAAAGTAACTCCGGTTAAGTTCAGCAAGCCGGAAGATTTGCTGGCCGAGTTTGATAATGCCAAACGCATACAGGTAATGGAGATTGCCATGACCCGCGCGCGCAACATCAAAAACTTCTCGGATGTTACGGCTAAACAACTGGAGTATAAAGGCCGCGACCTGACCACGCACATGGTAGAAGTTTACCGCAAGTTTACTTTATCTATTGCCTGCTTAGTCTTGTTTTTTATTGGCGCACCGCTTGGGTCTATTATCCGCAAAGGAGGCTTGGGCTGGCCGCTGTTTTACTGCGTTATCTTCTTTATTGTTTATCACGTTACTTCAATAATTGGCGAAAAGCTTTGCGAGAATAATGTGCTCACGGTATTTGGCGGCATGTGGCTTTCTACATTTATTCTTACGCCCATTGGTTTGTTTCTTACCCTTAAAGCAACTAACGATTCTAAAATTTACAGCACCGATTATTATCGTAATCTGTTCGGTAAACTTTCTCCTAAAAACCAAACGGCTTGAAGCGTTTTATCCAGCAGAATAAATTCTTCTTTGCGCTCTACGGTATCTTTATTATAGCCGGTGGAGTATTGGTAGCTAGTATGGAGCGCGGAAACGAAATTTTGTATTTCAATTCTTTGCATACCCCCTTCCTTAATTCATTTTTCTATTATGTTACCAAGTTGGCAGAAGCCCCCCTGTTTGTGCTCTCGCTGGTTATAGCCATAAGGTTTAGTTATGGAAAGGGAATGATACTTACTCTAAACGCGCTTTTGGTATTTGCCTTTGCCGGGGTGCTCAAGCATTTTGTGTTCGATTCGCAGGTTCGTCCTTCGGTGTTTTTTGAAGGCAAAGCCGAATTGCATTTTGTGCAGGGGTTAGAAGTGCTGCGCTACAACAGTTTCCCTTCAGGGCACACGGCCGGAGCGTTCGGTTTCTTTTGTATGCTTTCGCTGTTTTTTAAAGACAAACGATGGAGCATCTTGTTTTTTGCAACTGCTCTGCTGGTGGGGGTATCGCGTGTTTATTTATTACAACATTTTTTTAGAGATGTATATGCAGGCAGTATAGTAGGGGTGGGTCTATCCACATTTTTTTATCTCACTTTTGTTCGTTCGGGATTCTATAATAGTTTGCACTGGAGAGACAAAGCCCTTTTAAAATGGTAGAAGAATTACGCAGAAGGGTCATTCAGTTCCCCACTCAATTGTTACTTGTAGCCATTGGCGCCTTGCTGTTTATTCCCTTCATCGGCTCGGTGCATTTGTTCGATTGGGATGAAATTAACTTTTCTGAAAGCGCGCGCGAAATGTTGCTGACGCACAATTACCGTATGGTGCAAATCAACTTTCAACCGTTTTACGAAAAGCCGCCTTTGTTTATCTGGCTGCAGGCCTTAAGTATGAGTTATTATGGTGTAAGCGAATTTGCCGCGCGTTTGCCCAACGCTATATGCGGCATTATTACCATGTTGGTGGTATTTCATGTGGGCAGGCACGTATTCAAATCTCAACTGGGGCTATTATGGGCTTTGCTGTTTGCCTG
>CAMBIM010000131.1 GCA_945867505.1 Chitinophaga pinensis | reverse complement strand
TTTCTGCCTGCGCTAAATCTGCCTCCATTTCTTCCAATTGAAGTGCGAGTTCACTGTCATCTATTTCTGCCAGGAGGGAATCTTTCTTTACTAAAGAGTAATCTTCTACATGCAGCGTTTTAATATAACCGGCCACCCGCGGAAGAATGGGAACAAAACGGGCTTCTATTTGCGCATTGTCAGTTGTTTCGTGGTGCAACTCGTAGCTTATCTTCTTATACCCAAAGAAAGCAGCTACAAGAAGCAGACTGATTAGAATCACTCTTACAATAATTGTTTTAGATGTTGTTTTGGTTATAGTTTCTGACATAGCTTTTATTTTGACGGTGCAATAGTAAACCAAGTTGACCAAATAGACAATAGGGTTGTCTATTTATTTTTAAATGGCTATGTTTGCACCTCGAAACGGAGAAACCTATATTCGAACCGACATGTTAGACAAACGGACAAAAGCCAAGCTGGACGAACATATAGCTACACGCAAACGCAACGTAACGCGTGGCATCTATATTACCTATCGTTATTTAAACGAATGGGCGCTATCTAAATGGAAAGAAGATGGTTGGGATACTATTCGACCGGATCACCTGCGGCTTATCAGTATTATCAGTACTGAGCAGTTGAACATCAATGAACTTTCAAAGCGGGCGCGGGTGAGTAAACAGGCCATGAGTAAAATGGTGAACGATTTAATCTCGAAAGGTTTTATTGCTTTCGAAACCGACCCTCACGATTCTCGTTCAAAAATTATTTCTATTACCAAAGATGGTGTAGAGTTTATGGAATACTTTAAAGGCTGTTCAAAATTGGTTGAGAAAAAATTTGAAGACATCATCGGTGAAAAAAAAACACAGCTGCTGATAGATATTCTTGAAGAACTTACAGAAGGTATTCTGGAGTTAGAGAAGAGGGAACATGAAAAGAAGTAACTACGTTACCGCTTCCAGCGTTCTTTCAATTTGTTTTTTATGGCGATTGTAATGCACACCAAAGAACTGTACCATGTGATGCAGATTCATTTTGCCCGCTAAAGCATGTTTCCATAAAGTTTTATTTACTTCTGCATCGTTTAACTTCTGCAATATCTGCAAAGTTTGATTTCGAACATCGCTCCATTTTGCTTCTAAGTTAGCAAGCGACTGATAGCCCATTTTGGGCTCAACAATTTCAGGAGCTTTAAACTTTATGTTGAAGTTGAAAACGATTTGCACCAGCAACCAACGGTATTTATGCTTAAAGCCTTCCGAATTTTCTTTGGAAGTATCCCGTATCTTCTTCGAAAGATATTTCAGCGACATTTCTTCTGCAGTAATTAAGTGCGCGATTACTTCTGCTGCGCTCCACTTTTCGGGCGATGGCTTTTTGTTGATGACATCATCGCTGTGACTCTTCAATTCATTAAACAGCTTTTTGCGGTCTTCTTCTAATTGATTGAATTGTTTTTGGAGTTGGACGTTCATCTGGTTGTGTTTTCAACAAATGAAACTGTTCTTTATCTAACAGCGGTTGACATGCTGCTTTTAGTCGCCTGACCAACCGCGCATTTATTTCCTCGAATAATTCGGACTCTCCTTTGTAATCATCACATCATGCGGATGGCTTTCCTGCATACCCGCATTGGTAATTCTCACAAATTGCGCTTGCTGAAGTTCTTTAATATTCCTTGAGCCGCAATATCCCATACCGGCACGTAGTCCACCAATGTATTGGTAAATTACCTCCTGCACGCTGCCTCGGCTTGGCACGCGCCCAACAATACCTTCGGGAACCAGTTTCTTAATATCATCTTCCACGTCTTGAAAATAACGGTCTTTGCTTCCCTCCTGCATAGCTTCCACACTTCCCATGCCGCGATAAGATTTGAATTTTCTTCCCTCGTAAATAATGGTTTCACCGGGGCTTTCATCCGTTCCGGCAAATATTCCTCCTGCCATAACTGTATCAGCACCGGCGGCAATCGCTTTCACAATATCACCGGTGTAGCGTATTCCGCCATCGGCAATAATCGGCACGCCCGCCTTCTTGCCTGCCTGACTGGCTTCGAAGATGGCAGTGAGTTGCGGCACACCTACACCGGCAACAATACGCGTGGTGCAGATAGAACCCGGACCAACGCCCACTTTCACGCCATCTACTCCCGCATCAATCAATGCTTTTGCACCGGCTGCGGTGGCTACATTGCCTCCTATAATTTCTATATGCTTAAAAGTTTGCTTAGCTTTTTTAATAGCTTGTAAAACGCCCCGGCTATGACCGTGTGCGGTATCTATACAAATAACATCTACTGCTACATTTGAAAGAGCTTCAATGCGTTCGAACATATCTCCGGTTACACCAACAGCTGCACCGCAGAGCAATCGTCCGAATTTATCTTTCGTGCTGTTCGGATGGTTCTTTACTTTCAAAATGTCTTTGTAAGTAATTAAGCCGACCAACTTTCCTGCACTATCAACTACCGGTAGTTTTTCAATTTTAAATTTCTCGAGAATTTTTTCGGCTTGCTTTAAATCAGTACCCTTTGGTGCCGTGCGAAGGTTCTCTACCGTCATTATTTCGGTCACTTTGCGTTTCAAATTTTTCTCGAAACGCAAATCGCGGTTGGTGAGGATACCTATGAGTTTACCGGCTTTGTTTACAATAGGAATACCGCCAATTTTATTTTCTCCCATAATGCGGAGAGCTTGAGATACCACCGCATCTTCGTTAAGCGTAATGGGGTCTATAATCATTCCGCTATCCGCACGTTTCACCTTGCGCACCATTTCGGCTTGCTTTTCAATACTCATATTCTTGTGCAGAATACCAATGCCGCCTTCGCGGGCAATAGCAATAGCCAAAGCCGATTCAGTAACCGTATCCATAGCCGCGGAAATAAGCGGAACGTTAATGCGGATGTTGCGGGTTAATTGCGTGCTGATATTTACTTCGCGGGGAAGAACTTCGGAATAAGAAGGAACTAAGAGGACATCGTCAAATGTAATTCCCTCGAAGGAGAATTTATCGGTGAGCGTTTTTTTGGTTGCCATGTGCAAATGTAAAAAAAGAGTTTACAGATTAAAGTCACAGATCGGATGATGTATGTCCGGTGTCCATGACAGAAGCAAATACAACTCCTGGCACCTGACATCGGACTTTTATTTATGTTCGCAACACAAATTTTGAAAATGAAAAAACTTGGCCTTGCGCTATTTATAATTGTTACGCTGGCGGTGCTTATTCCGTTTAGTATTTTTTACCTGCAACCTGATATGTTACTGTCCAAGGAACAGGCAAAGAGTGAATTAAGTTCTCCGTCTTCCCACTTTATGACCTGGCGCGGAGCAGAAATTCATTATACCGAGGAAGGCTCGGGTTTCCCAGTGTTGATGATACACGGTTTTGGCGGAGCATATACCAACTTTAGTAAGTTGGCTAATTTAATGAAGAGTGATTATCGCGTAATCAGAATTGATTTGCCTGGCTTTGGCCTATCTGACTTTCCTGAAGTTTCGCCTGATGAAAATTACATGGAAGATTACCGCGAGTATATTTCGTTCATTCTTGATACCCTTCATCTCGATTCGGTTTATGTAATTGGCAACAGTATGGGCGGAGCAGTAACATGGATGGCAGCAATTGACCATCCCGAAAAGGTAAAAAAGATTGTATTGCTTGACCCTGCCGGTTACGACTCTGAGAAGGTAGCGGGCAAGTTGGCTATGTTTAAATATAAATCGGTTCGCGGAATTTTCGAGAAAGGAATGCCGCTGTTTATGAGCCGCCAGGGCATGACTAAAGCTTATTTCAAAGACGATTCAATACAGGAAGCCACAGTTATTCGCAACAACAAATTCACTAACCGGCAAGGCAATATTAAGCACATGCTTAACCTGGCGCTGAGCAAACAGTTTCCTGATTCTGCACTTATACAAAAGGTGCAATGCCCTGCATTAATTGTTTGGGGTAAGGAAGATGAAATTATTCCCCTCTTCCATGCCGAGCGTTTTCACCGCGATATCAAAGGCAGCCAATTGGCAATTATTGACCAATGCGGACATTGCCCGATGATGGAGGAGCCGGAGAAAACAAAAGAGTTAGCGGTAAAATTCTTTAACGAATGATGAAGAAACTCATACTCCTGTTCTCCTTAATTTTTACCGGTGAAATAATTTTTTCTCAATCGGTAGCACAACAACGTTGCGATGGATTTGATATGGGAATGAACATTTCTAACTGGTTAGAAGCCTACTGGCAATCCGGTTACCCTACTGCAAATGGCTACACTCGTGAGGATTTAGCAAAGATGAAACAGGCTGGTATTAAATCCATTCGGCTGGCTATTGGTTTTGCTTCCGTTACCGATACACTTGCGCCTTATAACGTTGATACTACACATGCTTTGTTTACCCGCATAGATTCTGTAATTAGTTGGTGCGATGATCTTGAGCTGAATATGATTATTGATAACCACCACCAGTGGGATATTTTTAACCAGAACTGGCGAACTAAAATTGACCGCTTTGCGCACATGTGGAGCGTGGTTTCTTCACACTATAAATATTTAGACCCTGAACGTTACACCTTTGAGCTCTTAAATGAACCGGCCTTTGGTATTGAAAACGATAGCCTGGCATTTGTGTTTAACCGAGCTATTGATTCTATACGTCAACACACTACTGCACATACCCTTATAGTTAGTCCGAACCTTTCCGGCAACGGTGGTGCATTTGCAGCGCTTACACCTTTGGCAGACACCAATTTAATTTACACCTGGCACAGCTACGACCCTTACCAATTTACGCATCAGGGTTTTAGTTGGGCAAGCCCTTCAACACCGCTGGGCGAAACTTTCCCGGGTACGTTCGACCAGGGTTTATACTACTCATGGAACACGGTTATAACCTGGCGGAATACTTACAATAAGCCTGTTTTTCTTGGAGAATTTGGCACAGGTACTTATGGCGATGCTGCCAGCCGATACAATTGGATAGAAGCCTTCGGCAGTCGGATTGATTCTTTCAGCATGTCCTGGTTCTATTGGGACTGGCGGTGGGATTTCTCCATGTTCAACTCCCATGTAGTATCAGAGGACAGTGTGTTGCCCTGCTTTAAACGCGCGCTGCACTTATATGGCGATACCGTAATTTCTTCTGTAACCAATTTGAAAGCAGAAGATTTACAAGTGCAGTTATATCCAAACCCTGCATCTGCTAACACCGGTTGTAATTTAATGGTGAGTATGGCTGAAAAAAGCACGCTTGATGTTTATGATATTACCGGACGCCATCTTTCATCACGATATAGTTTACGGGCAAACTACTTTGCCGGTGCAGCTATTCAGCAACGGAGTGTATTTGGTTGAAATAAATTCCTGGTCAGGCGGTCAACAACTACACGCGCGAAAGAAGTTAGTTATAGAATAACGTTAGACCTCGGCTAGTTTACCTGTTAATAGTAAACTTACCTAACATCCTTCTCTCCTGTTTACCCGAAACAATGGTTGCCAGATAAACTCCGTTTGGCAAATCAGCTACATCCAACAAAACTGTTTTTGCTGTTCCTTTTCTTGAAAAAGATTTCTGCTTTTCACCCAACACATTCACAATTTCAATAGCAGCATAACTGCGCGTTATTTCATCGCTGTTGTTTTGCATATCGATGCTTAAAACATTGTTAGCAGGGTTAGGGAACAGAAAAATGTTGGAAAGGGAGATTTCGGAGATGCCTTCGCATCCCGTAACTATAGTGTCACAAACGGATGAACTTCCGAATTGGTTGTATGAGGTAAGGCATACTTCCCATTGTTTACCATCATCACCGAAAGCATACTCCACTGAATCTTGATTGTAAAACATTGAATCGGGGTATACTGAACAACATATTAATTGACGGAAATTCAAAATTGAACTATCGCTATTTGTAGAATTATTAACTGCAAGTATGCCTTGGCAAAATATTGGGTATGTATATAAATCTACAAATGGCAGCAAACTTGGATGTGATTGAACCTCTACAACCAAACTTCCCTTATCACATAAAACAGGATTGCCATTATCACACACCACATACAAGCAAGTATCGTTTCCTGTAAAAGAAAAATCGGGCGTGAAAATTATATTGCCGCATTTGGAAACATCTAGCGAAAAGAAATTAGAGCCGGTTATAGATAATACGCAAAGTGTGTCACCAATTGCATCTACATCATTTGCCACTACATTTATTGTAACTGAATTTGGTTGCGTGGTGCTTGCCGTATCACCGGTTGCAACTGGTGCATTATTGCCACCACCTGCAACGTTTGTAACTACTAAAGTTCCTGTTCTGCAAAACGAAGGTGTATCAACTGAACAAACAACATATTCAATAGTATCGTTACCTACACTGCTTGCCGTATATGCAATACAATTACCAGAAGCAACTGCATTGCCTAAGTGTGGTGAGGAGAAACTTTGAAGCAAAAGCGGAACGTTTCCATCAATTAAATCGTTTTGCAAAACACAAATACTTTGTGAAACAGAAACTGTTGCTGTGGCAAAATCGTTGGTTGATCTTGGTCGCGGAAAACCGTAAAATCTAACCGTACTATTTCCAGTGTTCGGAACGGCTAAAGTGTCACTACTCGTATTGTAGAAAATGTCAGCAGGATTTGTGCCGTCAGCATAACTCACAACTCTTATAGGTGGGTTCACAAAAGCCGAATCAAAGAAATAAATGCCTTGACCACCATTTATCCAAGATGCCGCATAAAAATTTCCATCTTCATCAATTGTTAATCCATCAATTTTATTTAGCGTATTTGTCTTTAAAGTAGTAATAGTTGAATCCGTCATACTCAATCCAAGAATTGGTGCGCTAGGTCCCCATGTGGCAATAACTAAACGGTTGTGAAACTTGTCGTAAACAATTCCATTAAGAGTATTAGTGCTGGTGCAAAAAACATTGTACTGCTGGGAGGCAATATTGTATCTGTAAACTCTTTTAGGGTTGGAAGAAAAATCAGTTACAAAAATATTTCCGGCAAAGTCGGTGCAGATACCGTTTAAGAAGCTGCCGCCCAACGCAACATTAACTGCTTGATTACCGGTAGTAAGGTTGTATCCTTTCAAATTACCACTACTACAAACATAAACTGTATCCCCTACAACAACATTTCCGTAAGGGCTTGTTACCCCCGATTTAAACAGCGTTGGCGCACTTCCGGGAATTACCTGTTGCAAATTATTACTGTTGGTATTAGAAACAATGTAGCGTTGATGAATAGCATCATACTTCACACTTTCGGGGCTGCTGTAAGATTGTGCAAATACAGAAATACTAAGAGCGAGAAATAGATAGGTAAAGATTGTTCTCATAC
>CAMBIM010000130.1 GCA_945867505.1 Chitinophaga pinensis | reverse complement strand
CTTTGCATCTGGCTTGGTGGTTTTGCAGGATGCAGCAAAAAACAAAACAAGTGCTGTTATATAAATAGTATAGTTCATGCTGTAAATAAATTGAAATTTTACTACTCGCAGTTTCGCTTCACTTAAAACCAGTTCCTTAACTTTCTTTTACACTAAATTGCTTATCTCAATTATTGCAATAACCTTTGAATACAATTTTAAAACATTTCATGCGTAGCATTTTTCTTTTTATTGCCCTTGCTATCCTATCTTTTACTTCTTGTGCGCAATGCCTCGCTACATATCAGGACATTAACAACTTTGTGTATGTGTTTGATGCCGGTGAATCAAAATATATAGAGAACCTTCCGCTTCAGTCGTTTAAAATTGGTCGCAATAATATTATGGCTTACGTGGGGCAAAACGGAAGATTGAAAGTGTATTACAAAGGCAAGGTTTATCCGATAAACGATAATTCATCCAATTATTTTGTAACCGATAACTGGATGGTGTATCAAAACTTTAACGTAATAAAGGTGCTATACAATAACGAGTTTCAAAATATCGAATCGTTCTTTCGCCCTGGTGAAGATTCGTTGTATGTAAGCGATAGCCTAATAGTATGGACAAACACCCGAGGTGAACTAAATGTTTTTTACAATGGCGAAACGCAGCTTTTAGAGCGCACCGAAATTCATAGCTCGAAGATTAGCGATAACATTTTTGCGTATGTAGACAGAAACAGTACGTTCAAAGTTTTTTACCAAGGGCAAATTAGAACGCTGGAAACTTACGAGCCCAGCAACTTTACGGTAAACCGCGATATGTTAGTTTACATGGATTGGTATGGCAATATGAAATTTTTTCATGATGGCGTTTTAAGCGAAACCCCCATACCGGCTCCCACTGTAACGTTTACGGCTAATCCATCTAACCTTTTTCCGATGGTTGATGGTATTATTAATTCAAATTATGCAACCGGTGAAGACTTTGCTGTTTATATTTCGCAGTTAAAGCAGTTGGTAGTGTATTATAAAGGCGAGGAGACCATTTTGATGAATGACCGACCGCAATACATTATAGTTAAAGAAAACATTATAGCCTATACCGATAAGGGTAATAATTTTTGGGTTTGGTATAAAGGCAAAAAATACTGGCAGGAGCGTTATATACCTACCGAGTATAAAGTAGATAATGATATAGTAGTTTACAAGGATATTAACGGCCGTCTTAAAGCCTTTTACTATGGCGAAGAAGTGCAGGTAAGCGACCAAATGGTAAATAGGTTTAACCTATATAACGAAGCCGTCACTTATTCTATAATGCCTTACCAAACCAAGATTTGGTGCAATAAAAAAACGTTTACGTTTGAGTAGATTCCTGAAGAAAGGATGTTTCCCTATCTTCTTCCTCCTAGACCTAATACTCCTAATATCCCACGGGTAACTTCACGTAGAATAACCTTACCGGTGCTGCTTTTTGCAAAATCGCCAACGGCACCAAAACCTTTTTCAATCATGCTTGGTTCGTTGCTTACCGGTGGCTCGATAGTTTGTTGCGTAACCGTATTGGTAGTTTGTGCAGTGGCACTATTCAATTTACCGGTTAGTATTTCAAACGCGCTATCGCGGTCAATTACCTCGTTATACTTTTTTACTAAAGATGATTTTGAATTAATGGTTTCAATCTCCTGTGGCGTAAGCACATCCATCCGCGAGCGCGGTGCTTGCAATAGAGTAGCCGCTAACGGTGTTGGATTTCCTTTCTCACTCAGCACGGTTACCAAGGCTTCGCCCATACCCAGCGAGGTCAGCAGATTCTCGGTATCGTAAAAGTCGGTCAACGGATAGTTCTCGGCAGTCAGTTTAATTTGCTTTCTGTCTTTAGCCGTAAACGCACGAAGGGCGTGTTGCACCTTCATACCCAATTGCGCCAACACATCATCGGGCACATCAGTAGGGTTTTGGGTGCAGAAGAAAATGCCTACGCCTTTTGAGCGGATTAGTTTTACAATGGTTTCAATCTGGTCCTGCAGGGCTTTGCTGGCTTCTTCAAAAATCAAATGCGCCTCGTCAATAAATATCACCAGTTTAGGTTGGTCGGCATCGCCTTGTTCGGGGAACGATGAATAAATTTCTGCCAACATGCTCAACATAAACGTTGAGAATAGTTTTGGCTTATCCTGAATATCGGTAAGGCGAAGAATAGAAATAATGCCTTTGCCATTTTCATTTACACGCACTAAATCATCTACTTCAAAACTCTTTTCTCCAAAAAATATTTCGGCACCCTGTTGCTCCAGTTCAATAATCTTGCGCAGAATGGTGGAAGTGGTGGCGGTAGAAACTTTACCATAATTCTCCTCCACTTCTTTCTTGCCTTCATCCGTAATGTAGTTCATTACTTTCTTGAAATCTTTCAGGTCCAGCAACGGAAGTTTTTTGTCATCGCAATATTTAAAGATGATGGACACTACTCCTTCCTGTGTATCGTTCAAACCAAGAATTTTAGAGAACAACACCGGACCAAACTCTGAAACCGTAGCCCGCAAACGCGCACCGTTCTCTTTAGATAAGGTAAGAAACTCTACCGGGCTTCCTTTAGCTTCCCAGGCAATGCCAATTTTATTTTGCCGCTCTTCAATTTTAGGGTTATTGGTTCCCGGCATAGCAATGCCAGAAAAATCGCCTTTAATATCCATTACCAAAACCGACACCCCTTTATCGGAAAGTTGTTCAGCAAGCCCCTGCAATGTTTTGGTTTTACCGGTACCGGTAGCACCGGCAATTAAACCGTGGCGGTTAAATGTTTTAAGCGGAGCTTTAACCAATGTATTTTCTACCGCGTTGCCATCCAGCATAGCGGCACCCAAAACAATAAAATCGCCTTTGGTAGTGTAACCGGTGGTCATTGCATCTTTAAATTTCTCTACATCTGCCATATTCTATTTTTGAAAAACGAATATATACGAACACATGAATTAGTTTTAAAACCATGCAGGGTTTTCCATCTTCGCGCCCGTTTTGAAACCGCTCTCACTTCCCTTTACTAAAGGCATACGCCACATGCTGTTAAGCACATTCAGCTTTGCTATTATGAATGTGCTGATTAAGAAAGTAAGCAATCTTCCGGCTATGGAAATTGTATTCTTCCGGTGTTTTGTTTCTATGCTGTTTTGCTTTTACATTATAGCACAGGAAAAAGCCGATTGGAAAGGAAGTAATCGCAAACTATTATTAGCACGTGGTATTTTCGGCACCATTGCGGTGTATACTTTTTTTGTAACGCTGCATAATATTCCACTGGGCACAGCAGTTACCATTCAATACCTCTCGCCTATTTTCACCACCATCATTGCTATATTTTTATTGAAAGAAAAAGTAAAGCCGCTGCAATGGATTTTCTTCCTCGTATCGTTTGCCGGTGTATTAGTTATAAAAGGTTTCGACAGCCGCATTTCGGTTACCATGCTGTTGATAGGAATTATATCTGCGCTTTCATCGGGCTTTGCATACAACATGGTGCGCAGTTTAAAAGAGAAAGAACATACCATGGTGGTGGTATTGCATTTTCAGTTAATAGGAACAATTGTAGGGCTGGCGTTTACTTTGTTTAATTGGCAAACACCAACCGCCATGGAACTATTTTACTTAATTATGATTGGGGTTTGCACTCAAGTAGGACAAGTGCAGCTAACTAAAGCTTTGCAGCAGGAAAAAATTGCAAACGTTACCATCTTTAACTACCTCGGTATTCTATATGCACTTGGTGCAGGGTTTGTTTTCTTTGGCGAACATTATGATGGGCTGGCACTCTGGGGAATTGCCTTGGTAATTGGCGGAGTTCTATTAAACTATTTTTATCAGCGGAATCAAAACAAAATTGTAGTAGAAGAAGAATTAACTACCGTAGAAGAATGAGCGAGCCGCATAAATATCCCGAAGCTTTTTTAAGCAGGATGAAAAACATTCTGGGTAATGAGTTTGATGCTTTTGTAGAAAGTTTGAACCAGTTCTCTCCCACTTCAGTTCGTGCAAATCCGTTCAAGCATGTTGCCGGTCTGGCAACCAACGATGGTGAAGAAAATATTCCGTGGTGCGAAAAGGGGAGTTATTTAAAGGAGCGCCCATCATTTACGTTCGACCCGTTGTTTCATGCCGGAACATATTATGTGCAGGAAGCAAGTTCTATGTTTATTGAGCAGGCCTGGAAACAAATTAACCCAACCAATCAACATGTGCGGGTGTTAGATATGTGTGCAGCACCGGGAGGAAAATCAACACATCTTCTTTCGTTAATGAGCGAAGAAAGTTTGCTGGTAAGCAATGAGATAATTCCTAACCGGAATAAAATATTGCAGCAGAACATTGTAAAGTGGGGAACTGAGAATTGTATTGTCACTCAAAATAAACCGGAAGACTTTGCATCACTCGAAAACTTCTTTGATGTTATTTTGATTGATGCGCCATGCAGTGGCGAAGGTCTTTTCAGAAAAGATAAAGATGCTATTGATGAATGGAGCGAACGGAATGTGGAGTTGTGTGCTATCCGTCAAAAAGAGATTCTGCAATACGCCATAGCCTGTTTAAAGCCGGGAGGATTTTTGATTTACTCTACATGTACGTTTGAGGAAATTGAGAACGATAATCAAATTACGGATTGCGGATTGCAGATTACAGAATTAGAAATACCAAAGTTCGGACAGGTGAAAACAAAACACGGCTACCAATTTTATCCGCATAAAATAAAAGGCGAAGGATTTTACATAGCTGTTATGCAGAAAGAAGGTTCGGAATTCGGAATCCAGAATTCGGAGTTCCGCATTAAAACCGGCAACCCTTCTGCAAATAATCTTCAATATCTGCAGCAGCCGGAGAAATTCGAAAAGCACATCAAGAACGATATGCTCTTTGCCATTCCACAAATTCATTACTCCGACTTTCTTTTTATTGAAAAGCAGTTTTACATCCGCCATGCAGGTATATTTATGGGAACGCTGAAAGGAAAAGACTTTCTGCCTTCGCATGATTTGGCGTTGAGTAATTATATAAAACAAGATTTGCCAGCGGTTGAATTAAACTATGACGATGCCATTACTTACCTGCGATGCGAAACTCCCAAAATAAAACCCGAACATCGCGGCTGGTGCTTAGTAAAATACCAAAACCAAAACCTTGGCTGGATAAAAGCCATGGAAGGACGATTCAATAATTATTTCCCTAAAGAGTTACGAATTTTAAAACGATAAAAGACATGCAAAAGTATCCTGCCATTATTCTACATAACAATACAATACAAGCCGTTAAACGTTTTCACCCTTGGGTGTTTTCAGGAGCAGTAAAGCAAAAAGAAGGCAATCCCGACCAAGGCGATGTGGTAGAAGTATTTTCTGAGGGAGGAGAATACTTAGGCATTGGTCACTTTGGAACCGGCAGTGTAAGTGTGCGAATATTTTCTTTTGACAGAATTACTTCACTTGATGAGTTATGGAAGAAGAAATTGCAAAATGCTTTTCTGCTGCGCAGAAACATCGGCCTAACAGAAAGCAAAACCACTAATGCTTATCGCCTGGTAAATGCCGAGGGCGATGGCATGCCCGGTTTAGTTATTGACTGGTATAATGGCACGGCTGTTATACAATGCCACAGTAAAGCCATGAGTGCGCAGAAAGAGAAGTTTGTAGAAATTTTAAAACAAGGTTACGGTAGCAGACTAAATGCAGTTTACGATAAAAGTTCAAACACGTTAAACCACAAAGCTCCGGCTGATAATAAACCCGTGACGGTTGAAAACACCGATGGTTATTTGTATGGCAAACCGGTAGAACGGATTGTATTAGAGAACAACCACAAGTTTGCTATTGATTGGGAGCAGGGGCAAAAGACCGGTTTCTTTATTGACCAACGCGACAACCGCCAATTGCTTTCTAATTATGTGAAGGATAAAAAAGTATTGAACACATTTTGTTACTCCGGTGGGTTTTCAGTTTATGCTTTAAACGGGGGTGCAAGTTTAGTTCACTCGGTAGATAGTTCCGCTAAGGCAATTGATTTAACCAACGAGAATGTAAAACTAAACGGCTCAACGGCTACACATGAATCTTTCGCTTCAGATGTATTCGATTTCATGAAAGCATCTACTGAAGAATACGATGTTATTGTGCTCGATCCTCCTGCGTTTGCCAAAGGGCAATCTGCCCGTCATCATGCTATACAGGCTTATACCAGATTAAATCAAGCGGCTTTCAAAAAGATAAAGAAAGGAGGTATTGTGTTTACCTTCTCCTGCTCGCAGGTTGTAGACCGCGAAATGTTTACCGGTGCGGTAACTTCTGCGGCTATCGATTCGCACCGTAACATAAAAGTGCTCCACCATGTTTCGCAACCGGCAGACCATCCGGTTAGCATCTTCAACCCGGAAGGTTTGTATCTGAAGGGAATGGTGGTTTATGTGGAGTAGTTGACGGTTGACGGTTAGCATTTAACCGTTAAATACATTTAAAGCTACCTGTATGCTGCAATTTTCTGCTTAATGGCAGTAACTTTTATAAGGCATTTACCGTGAACCGTATACCGTAAACTACGAACCTTGTGGTTAAGATATTTTAACGCTGCAACCGTGGCAATGATATTAGCCGTTAAAGGAATTAGAATATTTTTGGCAGGCAAAAAAAACGATTTATGAAGAAACCCATTTCTACTTTAATTCTATTCTGTGCTATGGTTGCCGGTGCGTTTGCAACCAACAAAACTCCGATGAACATCAAACTGACAGTAAAAGGTCTTGAAAGTTCAACGATGATTCTTGCCAACTATTATGGCGATAAACAGTATGTAAAAGACACGCTTGCCTTTGATAAGAAAGGAACAATTGTGTTAAAGGCAGATACCACTTTCCCGGGTGGTGTTTATTTGGCAGTGTTCCCCGCCCTTGGTAACCGTTACTTTGAATTTATTATCAGCGAGTCTGTTTTTAGTATTGAAACCGACACCAACGATTTAACCGGACACGTAAAAGTTACCGGCTCGGTAGAGAATGATCTGTTTTATGGCGATATGAAGTTCCTGGGAAAAATGAAAGTAACTTCAGATTCTATAGGTAATCTTTACAAAGTCGCTAAAGAGCAGAAGGATAAAGACAAGTTCCGCGAGCAGTTGGTAAAGATTGACCAGGATGTAAAAGCACAGCGCAACAATGTAATTACCAAATACCCGACTTTGTTTTACGCCAAGCTATTAAAAGCTATGAAAGATATAGAGGTGCCGGACGCTCCACGCGATGCTAAGGGGGCTATGCTTGACTCTTCTTTTCAATGGAAGTTCTACAAATCGCACTATTGGGATAATGTAGACTTACAGGACGAGCGCTTGCTCCGCTGCCCTGTGTTTCATAACAAGTTGAAAACGTT
>CAMBIM010000129.1 GCA_945867505.1 Chitinophaga pinensis | reverse complement strand
TTTCTATCATGGGTTCGTCAGGTTCGGGCAAATCTACCCTGCTAAACATTATTGGTATTCTAGATAACTTGGATGAAGGCAGTTATTATTTGAACGGACTGCACATCAAAAATCTTTCGCAAACCAAAGCAGCACAATTGCGCAATCGCTTTTTGGGTTTTGTATTTCAAAGTTTCAATCTTATATCTTTTAAAAATGCGGTAGATAATGTGGCTCTTCCACTTTATTATCAAAACGTAGGCAGAAAAGAACGAACCAAACTGGCGATGGAATACTTGGAAAGAGTTGGTTTAAAAGATTGGGCAGACCATTTACCCAGCGAGCTTTCGGGCGGACAAAAGCAACGCGTAGCCATTGCGCGTTCGCTCATCACCAAACCCAAAGTAATACTTGCCGATGAACCCACCGGTGCGCTCGATTCGCAAACATCCCATGAGATAATGGAAATTTTCAAAGACATGAACCGACAGGGAATGACCATTGTAATTGTAACGCACGAGCAAGATGTAGCCGACAATACTGACCGCATTATCCGCATAAAAGATGGTTTAATCGTTAATTCTTCGATGGCTACGCAATGAACTACGATAGCCTGATAGAGATATATTATGTGGTGCGCAAGAACAAACTGCGCACAGGCCTTACCGCCTTTAGCGTGGCGTGGGGCATCTTCATTCTTATTATTCTATTGGGTGCAGGCAGAGGTTTGCGTAACGGAGCAGAAGCACAATTCAAGTCGGATGCTACTAATACTATCTGGGTGGATGGCGGCAAAACAGCTATGGCGTTTGGCGGCTATCAACCGGGTAGACGAATACAGTTGACCAACGAAGACATGGATTTGATTTTGAAGAAGGTGAATGGTATTGATAGAAAATCGGGCACTGCTCAAGGTTCGTTACAAAAGACCATGCGTTATGGAAACCAGAAGTCATCGTTCACCGTTCGTTCCGGCAGCCCCGACCACGGATATTTAGAAAACCTGCAAGTAACGGGAGGTCGCTTTTTGAATGCGAACGATATGGCGCAGTTCAAGAAAGTATGTGTAATTGGACAACCGGTTAAAGACATGCTCTTCAAGCACGAAAACCCGATAGGAAAATATATTGATGTAGCAGGAATCCCTTTTCAGGTTATAGGCTCATTCTACGACCCCGGCCGTGGCGATATGGATAGAATTTATATTCCCTCTACTACTTCGCAAAAGGTGTTTAACGGTCAAAATAAATTAGATGTAATTTGGTTAAGCACGGGTGACTTACCGGTAGATGTAGGTTCAGCAATGGCAGAAGAAATACGCAAACTTTTAGCCGCGCGTCATAGCTTTAACCCTTTAGACAGAAACGCAGTAGGTGCTTACAACAACCGTAAGGAATTTGAAAAAATAATGGGCATGCTTACGGGCATACGCATATTTATCTGGATTATTGGTATAGGAACTATCATTGCCGGTGTAGTAGGCGTAAGCAATATTTTAATGATTTCGGTAAAAGAACGAACTAAGGAAATTGGCATCCGCAAAGCTTTGGGGGCAAACCCGTTTAGTATTGTAAGTTTAATTTTGCAGGATTCGCTCATTATTACAGCCCTGGCGGGTTATACTGGTATGTTGTTGGGTGTAATTGTATTAGAGTTGTTTAAGAAGTATGTTCCGGCAAGCGATTTCTTTGTGAACCCCGAAGTAGATTTTAAAGTAGCAATAACTGCTACACTAGTATTAGTTTTTGCAGGCTTATTGGCGGGCTTTTTCCCCGCAGTGCGTGCAGCAAGTATTAATCCGGTAGAAGCATTAAAAGACGAAGCATGATTTTTGACTTAGACAACTGGCAGGAAATAAGTGCCGCTATGCGCAAGAACAAACTTCGCACAGCCCTCACCGCCTTTGGGGTGTTCTGGGGCATATTCATGTTGGTTATTATGTTGGGGTCGGGGAATGGTTTGCGTAACGGAGTAATGCAAGAATTCAGCGGCAAAGCTACTAATAGTTTTTTTGTGTGGGCGCAATCCACCTCTAAACCTTACAAAGGCTTGCAGCCTAACCGCTCTTTCAATTTTACTATTGAAGATGGCGAAGCCTTAAAACAAACTCTTCCTGAACTAAAAATAGTAGCACCCATGAATCAACTAGGAGGTTACAACAGCAACAACAATGTAGTTCGTGGATTGAAGACTGCCGCCTTCTCTGTTTATGGCATTCAACCCGAACTGGCGCAAATTCAGCAGTTCAATCTTACCCAAGGTCGCTTTATTAATAAGCTGGATATTAGAGATAGAAGAAAGGTAGCTGTAATAGGCGATAAAGTAATTGAGAAACTGTTTGCAGCAGATGAAAACCCTATAGGACAATACATAAAAGTAAACGGAGTAAACTTTATGGTTACCGGTCTGCTTAAAGGAAGTGGCAAAGGGAACCAAGCGCGCGAGCAAGCTGAGGCCATCTACTTACCATTCACAGCCTTCGGTCAGGCATTTAATATGGGCAAGCGCGTAGGTTGGTTTTCGGTAATGAGTGCCGATAATGTTTCTGTTTCGTTAGCAGAAGAAGAGGCAATGGCCTTATTAAAAGAGCGGCATAAAATTGCACCCGATGATGCCCGCGCTATTGGTCACTGGAACATGGGAAAGGAGTTTCTTAAACTAAACGGATTGTTTACCGGTATAGAAATGCTGGTGTGGTTTGTAGGCATAGGCACTTTAATGGCGGGCATTATTGGTGTAAGTAATATTATGCTGATAGTAGTAAAAGAACGCACCCGCGAAATTGGAGTGCGCAGAGCTATTGGTGCACCGCCATCTATAATTGTCAGTCAACTGATATTAGAATCGGTTACGCTTACTTCTATAGCCGGTTACGCAGGGCTGGTGGCAGGGATAGGACTACTTGAATTAATCAACCAAAATTTACCCACCGGTGGTGATATGATGTTTTTGCATCCAGGGGTTGATTTAATCGTAGCCATGAAAGCCCTTGGCATTTTAATATTTTCGGGCGCGTTGGCAGGGTTTATTCCTGCGCAACGGGCATTGGAAATTTCACCGGTAGAAGCATTAAGAACAGAATAAACGAAACGAATTATGGTAAGTAGAATAGTAAAGATTGTAATGGTATTAATGGTGTTGGGCATCTTCGGGTGGACGTTTTATTTCCTCTATGCCAAATCGAAGAAAGAACCCGAGAAGATAACCACCCTGCAGCCATCCGTACAGAACATTGTGCAGAAGACTGTTGCCACCGGTGCTATTAATCCGAGAAGGGAAGTAGCCATGAAGAGTCAGGTAAGCGGTATTATAGAAAAGCTGTTTATTAAAGCTGGCGATAAAGTAAAGCAGGGCGATGTAATAGCAAGGGTGAAAATCATCCCCAACATGCTTAACCTAAGCAATGCTGAAAACAGATTGAACCAGGCGAAGATTGCCGTGGACAATGCGAAGATAGAATACGACCGGTCTAAACAATTATTGAACGATAAGGTATTGGCACAATCTGAGTTTCAGCAAGTAGAAAACCGGTACAAAACAGCCAATGAAGAACTGGATGCCGCACAGAATAATCTTCAATTGATTAAAGAAGGAACAACCGCGAAGATGGGACAGGTATCTAACACCATGATTAAATCAACCATCAGCGGAATGGTTTTAGATGTGCCGGTTAAAGAAGGTAACTCGGTAATTGAAAGCAACACCTTTAACGAAGGCACTACCATAGCATCGGTTGCCGATATGGGCGAAATGATTTTTGTAGGTAAGGTAGATGAATCGGAAGTAGGAAAGATACATGTAGGTATGCCACTGATACTAACCATTGGTGCTTTGCAGGAAGATAAGTTTGATGCCAAGTTAGAATACATCAGCCCGAAAGGCATAACCGAAAACGGAGCTATTCAATTCGAAATAAAAGCGGCTATCAATTTGCAGGCAGGAAAGTTCTTACGTGCTGGGTACAGTGCCAATGCCGATATTATTCTTTCTAAAAAAGATAGTGTTCTTTCTGTTCCTGAAAGTGTATTGATATTTGACGGTTCAAAATCATTTGTAGAAATAGAAACTGCACCAGGCAAGTTGGAGAAGAAAGAAATTAAAACCGGTTTATCAGATGGTATTCAGATTGAGGTTAAAGAAGGTTTAACAGGAAAGGAAAAGATTAAAACGCCAACTCTAAGCGCACCTCCTGCGCAACCGTAAAGACAGGCACTTCAAAACTGAAGTCTTAAACTTTTCTACATTTAAACCATGACAAAAAAATGGCTGGCAATTGTATCTGCTCCTCTGCTTTCGCTTGTCGTTTACTTTGCGCTTACGTATTTTAACTTCCCACAGCCCGCAGCATTAATGGCGGTGGTGGTAACCTGGGTGGCAGTATGGTGGCTTACTGAGGCATTGCATTTGGGCGTTACTTCCCTCCTGCCTTTTGTTCTTATTCCACTATTCGGTATTATGAAAACGGAGGCAGTGGCCATGCAATACATGGATCAAATCATTTTCCTTTTCATGGGCGGTTTCTTTCTTGCCTATGCCATGGAAAAATGGGGACTGCATAAGCGCGTAGCCTTCCGTATTATCATGTTTACCGGCAACACCCCTTCTAAAGTTCTAATGGGTATTATGCTTACCACTTACTTAATTTCAAGTTGGGTGAGTAACACGGCCACCGTAATGATGCTGATACCCGCGGTAATGGCCATCATTTCGCAGAAGGAAATATATAATGAAGAAAGCCGCAAGAATATCTCAACTGCCATCTTAGTAGGGCTTTCATTTAGCGCAACTATTGGAGGCATGGCAACATTAGTAGGCACACCACCCAACATGATTTTTGCCGGCATGTATGCCAGCCAGTTTCCGAACGGACAACACGTTACCTTTTTAAACTGGATGGCATTTGGTGTTCCTTACTCGGCTACACTGTTGGTGGTATGTTATTTCATATTGAAGAAGATGTTTATTCCTGCGCACCACAACATTGCGTTTGATATGAGCTACATTCAACAGCAGCACGCAAAACTGGGAAAGATAGGATACGAGGAGAAAGTGATTTCCGTCATCTTCTCTGCTACTGTATTGCTTTGGTTTTTCCGAGAAGACCTAAACCTTGGTTTTGTAACCATACCGGGTTGGACAAAAGCGTTTGGCAGCCTATCCGGATATATCAAGGACAGCACAGTAGTTATTTTCACATCCTTCTTTTTATTCCTGATTCCGAGCCGTACAAAAGCAAATGCTATTTCCAACGCAATACAAGGTAAAGAAGCCGACCCTGATAACTTAAATGTAGAACGTAACGAGCCGGAAAACCTTTTAGAATGGAAAGACGTTACTAAACTTCCGCTCAACATTATTTTACTTTTTGGTTGTGGCTTTGCTATGGCAAAAGGTTTTGAATCTTCAGGTTTGGCAACAGCCATTGCTGAACGATTGGATATTTTACAAGGAATGCCTATTCCGCTTATTCTGCTTGGAGTAGCTGTATTGGTAACCGTATTAAGCGAGTTTGCCTCTAATACCGCTAGCATACAATTGGTGTTGCCAATTGTCATTCCGTTAGCGGCTAGCCTTGGTATAAATCCTTTATTGCTAATGCTTACAGCCACGTTCAGTGCATCGTTAGGCTCTATGTTACCGGTGGCTACATCGGCAAATACCATAGTGTATGGCACCGGTGATATAAACGCTAAAGACATGATGCGCGCGGGAATTATTTTAGATATTGCCGGAATTATTTTATTGCTTGTTTATATGCTTACACTCGGCAATTGGATTTACGGTTTTAAAATTTTCGGTTAAATGAAGTTGACCATTAAAAACTTAAAGTTTACCCCTTGCCTACTACCAATTGCCTACTGCTTACTGGTTCTCTCCGCCTGTGTGAAACAAAAGCCCGCAATTATTGACCCCGATAAACCTAAACGCCCCAAGCAGGAATACTTCGACAAAAAATACCTGCTTTATAAATTAGAGGACAACGTTTATAAAGACGCTCCACAGCAAGGAAGTTTTTCTGAAACACAAAACGAGGTGTTAGTTGAGTTCAAACCGCTTGGTTACGATTCTAAACTCAACCTTCAATACACTCATGTATACAGCGACAAATGTGTTTACCATGTAAACGATGAAACCTGGAAGTTTGCTGAAGTTTGTTACCCGAATACCTGCTTAACCAACGACAATGCATACGCAGAAGCAACCATCAAAAACACAACGAAACAGAAGAAGACGTTTTATGCTCGGTTGTTTTATCAAAACACTTCCTATTGGTATGCTACCGATAGCAGTATTGATTTCAACAATACCAATTACTTGGATAATTATTACGGAGCATCGAATGTTGTTGCTGTAGAGGTAGCTCCTGAAAGTTCTGTGCAGATTAAAATACCATACAGCATAGGCATGAACCCTAAGCATGAATACGATTATGACCCCAGTAAAGACCCTGCCCGTGCCGGTAATTATGAATTTATGATGTTGGCAAAAGAGACTAAGGATGATTTGCTATTGAATGATTCACTTGATTTAAAAACCATCAATCCATTTGCTGAAGTAAAGCGCGATGAACTAAAGAACGGTGGTAGTATATACTTCAATTACTCCAGTTACGTAGGCTCTCATCATTTTAAGTTTGTTGCTTTAGATGAATACTTTGATGGAGTAAACGATTTAAAGGATAATCATCTCTATTACATTAAACATGGTGGCGAGAAAAAACTTTGCGAGACCTGCACCGGTTGGTACAAAGCAGTAATAAATGAAAACTGGAACAACACGGAATTCTTTGAAGGCTACATCCGTAAAGCCGGTTATGTAAAGGCAGATTATGGAGTGAAGAAGGAGAACTGCAAAATTGATTCCAACGGTATTACTATCACCATCCCTAAATCTCGCAGAGGCGACTATAAGAAAACATGGGGTGAGTTCCTGTTTGGTCCTTCGTTCAAATACGGTCATTTAACGGTACGGGCTAAGTTCAGCCGTATGATGAACAAACCTGCCACCAGCAATGGCATTATTCATAACCTATGGCTTTACCAAAGCGGTAGAGATGCGGTAGACACCACCAATCCTTTTCATTATTTAGTAAATGACGAAGGCAAACAACCTTATGAAATTGATTTTGAGTTTTGGAGCACTTCGGCCAACGATACCATGACCCTTTGGGATGACCAATCGTTCATCAACTACTCGATAGTGGATTATATGCGCGATGCCAACGTGCAATTAAAGCCCGGTGAAATAAAACAGTTTGGAAACTATAAAGCTGAACGCGTGAACAAGCGACAAGCGGGGATTGAAGGAGAAGAATACAACCGCGATTTCTTTGATAACTTTCACACTTACGAGTTATACTGGAAACCCGATGGCGTTCGTTTTATGCTGGACGGACAGGAAAAAGCCCTGATAACAAAAGATATGGCCAAGATACCTGATAAGTATATGTTCCTCTGGATTGGTTCGCCTATGT